>NZ_JBWKEE010000011.1:189252-243651 GCF_056435605.1 Streptomyces sp. NPDC043896 | reverse complement strand
CGTGATCGCCTTCGGCGACCCTTGACAGGCCGTCCCGCCCCGGAAAGCCGAAAGACTGCCGGGAAGCCCCCAGAAGAACGGTCACGGGGCAGAAGGGGGAGGGACGGGCCCGTCATGGACGAGACGAGGGACCGGGCCATGGCCGACCGGGCATCCGGGCCCTCAGCAGCCGAGTTCCGGGGCCGGGGCCCGGCTACCCGCAGGACAGGTTGACCAGATCAACCTGCGGACCACCCAGACGCGACAGATCGCTACGCGCTCCCCTCTCCTTGGCGTCCGGCGCCCGCCTTGGGCTGATACCTGCGCTAGAGGACGAACAGACCGACCTGGGAACCGGCAGACGCGGCAGATCGCTACGCGCTCCCCTCTGCTTGGCGTCCGGCGGCCGTCCTGGGCCGATATCCGCACCAGAGGACGACCACGGCAGTCTGGGAAGCCGAGAGGCGTCAGATCGGGGGCGATCCGCTTAGGCTGCGAGGCGTGAACGACACGACACCTGGCATACGGATCCGACCCGGCGTCCTCGCGGACGCGCCGGCCGTTCTCGACATGCTCGACGGCGCCGTCGCGTGGATGAACTCCCGTGGCAACACAGAGCAGTGGGGGACGACCCCGTACTCGCAGAAGCCCGGCGGGGTGGAGCGGGTCGAGCGGTACCTGACCGAGAACACCCCGTGGATCGCGGAGTCTGACGGGACGCCCGTCGGGGCCATGGTGCTGGACTCCGGGCCGAGTCCGCAGATGCCGATCAAGCCGGCCGAGGAGGCCGAGGTGTACGTCCGTCTGCTCGTCTCCGACAGGGCGCGGCTGGGGCTGGGTATCGGTGCGGCCCTGCTGGCGCACGCCGCCGACGAGACGCGGCGGGCCGGTCTGGAACTCCTGCGCGTGGACTGCTGGGCGGGCGGCGGGGGTGAACTGGTCGCCTTCTACGAGCGGAACGGCTTCACCCCCACCGAAACCTTCCTGTCCGGCGACTGGCCGGGCCAGGTCCTGGCCCGTCGCCTCGCCTGACGTCGACGTACACGACGAGGCCTGCCAGATTTTCGCCGTCAACGGACCTGGGCCGCTGTGGTCGTCCTCTGGTGCGGATATCAGCCCAGGACGGCCGTCGGACGCCCATCAATGAGGAGCGCGTAGCGATCTGCCGCGCCCACCTGCAACCTGGACTCCTCTGATCAACCTCTGGTGCAGGTACCAGCCCCAGACGGGTGGTGGACGCTTGGCCGGGAGGAGCGCGTAGCGATCTGTCGCGCCTGGGTGGCCGGTAGGACGCTCCTGTCGTCCTTCCGTGCAGGTAGAGCTCCTGCGGCCCCGGATCTCGACTGTTGAGGGCCCGGATGCCCGGCAGGGCGACGCCCAATCCCTCGCCTGGTCTCTGAGAGACCCGTCCCTCCCCCTCTTGCCCCGTGACCGTTCTTTTGGGGGTTTCCCGGCAGTCTTTCGGCTTTCCGGGGCGGGCCGGTCGGTCAAGGGTCGCCGAAGGCGATCACGCAGTGACGCGACCGAAGGGAGCGCCCTTGAGGGACCGGGCCGAACCGGAACGACGATGGGACTGACGGGAAACCCCCAGCCCCTCCCCGACCCCGCCCAAGGGGCTACCGCCCCCCGACCCCGCCCCACACCCGTGGCCCGCCCCGCCCGCCCCGCCCGCCCCCCAAGACCGGCGTGCGGAGAGCGGGCGGATTCGCGTACGGTTGACGGTCGCCCATGCACGTCAGAAGGGGGCCTTGGTGGCCGCGCAGGATGCCGCTGTCGACAGCACGGCGGATTCCGTCCGCGATCGGGAGATCGCGGTCGAGCAGACGCATCTCGATCGGGTGTACCGACGCCTTGAGGAGAAGATCCACGAGGCCGAGTTCCTCATGAACGACGCCGCCAAGCGCGGCCAGGTCGGCACGCCCGGGGCGCTCGCCGAGCGGGACGCGCAGGTCTTCCGCGCCGGGATCCACCTCAACCGGCTCAACAACGAGTTCGAGGACTTCCTCTTCGGCCGGATCGACCTCGTCCTCGGCAAAGACGGGGAGCGCGGCCCCGACGGGGCCTACACCTCCATCGAGCCCGCCGACGACGCGATCCGCGCCGACCTCACCGCCGACATCGCCGAGACCCTGCACATCGGGCGCATCGGCGTGCTCGACTCCGACTACTCGCCGCTCGTCATCGACTGGCGGGCCCCGGCCGCCGCGCCGTTCTACCGGTCGACCCCCAAGGACCCCGGCCGTGTCATCCGCCGCCGGGTGATCCGGTCCAAGGGCCGCAAGGTGCTCGGCGTCGAGGACGACCTCATGCGCCCCGAGGTCACCGCGAGCCTCGGCGGCCGGGAGCTGCCCGCCATCGGCGACGGCGCGCTGATGGCCGCCCTCGGGCGGGCCCGTACGCACACCATGCGGGACATCGTCTCCTCCATCCAGGCCGAGCAGGACCTGGTCATCCGGGCCCCCGCCGCCTCCGTCGCGGAGGTGGCGGGCGGGCCGGGCACGGGGAAGACGGCCGTCGCCCTGCACCGTGCCGCGTACCTCCTCTACCAGGACCGCCGCCGCTACTCGGGCGGCATCCTGATCGTCTCGCCCACGCCCCTCCTCGTCGCCTACACCGAGGGCGTCCTGCCCTCGCTCGGCGAGGAGGGGCAGGTCGCGATCCGGGCGCTCGGCTCCCTCGTCGACGGCGCCGAGGCGACCACGTACGACGAGCCGCCCGTGGCCCGGATCAAGGGCTCCTCCCGCATGCTGAAGGTCCTCCGCAAGGCGGTCCGCGGTGCCCTGGAGCTGGGCGACGCGCCCGAGCGGCTGCGCGTGGTGGCCTTCGGCCGCCGTGTGGAGCTGGAGGCGGCGGAGCTGAACCGGATCCGGCAGAACGTCCTCGGCGGCACCGCCCCCGTGAACCTGCTGCGCCCGCGCGCCCGCAAGCTGCTGCTCGACGCCCTGTACGCGAAGACGGGGGCCTCCGGCCGGCACAGCGACCCGGAGCTGGCCGCCGAGCTGCGTTCCGCGTTCGACGAGGACATCTCCACGGAGGACGACTTCCTCGGCTTCCTGAACGCCTGGTGGCCGGAGCTGACCCCGCGCCGGGTGCTGGCGGCGATGGCCGACGAGCGGCGCCTGGGCCGCTGGTCGCGGCGGGACCTGAACCCGCGCGAGACGCGCCAGCTGGCGCGTTCGCTGCGCCGGGTCGGCGCTGACGGCTCCGGCCCCCTCTCGGTGCACGACGTGGCGCTGCTGGACGAGCTCCAGCAGCTCCTCGGTGCGCCCGCGCGGCCGAAGCGGAAGCGGGAGCTGGACCCGTTGGACCAGCTCAGCGGGCTGGAGGAGCTGATGCCGACCCGTGAGGAGACGACCTGGGAGCGGGCCGAGCGGATCGCGGCCGAGCGGACCGAGTACGCGCACGTGATCGTGGACGAGGCGCAGGACCTGACGCCGATGCAGTGGCGGATGGTGGGCCGGCGCGGCCGGACGGGCACCTGGACGGTGGTCGGAGACCCGGCGCAGTCGTCGTGGACGGACCCCGACGAGGCGGCCGCCGCCCGGGACGAGGCGCTGGGGCGCCGGCCGCGCAGGCGGTTCACGCTGACCGTGAACTACCGCAACCCGGCCGAGGTCGCGGAGGTGGCCGCCCGGGTGCTGGAGCTGGCGATGCCGGGCATGGAGCCGCCGACGGCGGTGCGCTCCACGGGCCTGGAGCCCCGGTTCGCGATGGCCGGAAAGGACCTGGGCGCCTCGGTGCGGGAGGAGACGCGGCGGCTGCTGGCGCAGGTGGACGGCACGGTCGGCGTGGTCGTGGCGATGGACCGGCGCGCGGAGGCGGCGGGCTGGCTGGCGGACCTGGGCGAGCGGGCGGTGGCGCTGGGCAGCCTGGAGGCCAAGGGCCTGGAGTACGACGCGACCGTGGTGGTCTCCCCGGCGGAGATCGCGGCGGAGTCCCCGGCCGGCCTGCGGGTGCTGTACGTGGCGCTGACGCGCGCGACGCAGCAGCTGACGGTGGTCTCGGCGGAGGGCGACAAGCCGGGCCCGGACGGCGTCCCGGAACTCCTGCGTCCGTAGCCGGGCGCGGGCCCGCCCCCGGGCGCGGACGGCGTACGGGCCTCCACCACCGCTCCGCCCCGCCGGAGCGGTGGTGGAGGCCCGCCGGGGGCGTGTCCGGCGGGCGGTCCTCCCGCCGGGCGGCAGGGGCGTCCGGCGGGCGTTGCGCGGGGCGCTGACCTCCGGCGGACCGCCTCCGGACCGCCTCCGGACCCTCCCCGGACGGCCCGCGGCCAGGCGCGTGATCCGGGGTGTCCAACTCGCGGGAGGGGGGATCGCTTCCGGCGATCCTTTGTTAGCCTGGGTACGACACCGGCTCGATCCAAGCCCCCGGGCCCAACCTTCGTCGCTTAGAGCGACCACTTGCCGCGAGGCGAGCATGGCGGGTCGGTGTCTTAGACGGAAGACCAGGTCCGCGCCCTCCACCCAGTGGGGGGCGCGGACCTGTTTTGTATCAACCCACCATTCCGGGCGCCCAGATTCTCTCGTATGGTGGAAGAGTCTTTCCGAAATTTGTAGCTGGTTACCTTGTACCGGCTGGTAGGTGGGACGATCGGACAACAGGCCCAGCCGTACCTGCCGCTGTCGGGGGTGTCGCGCGGGGCCCTGTGTGTACAGCGAAACCAGGGACAGAAGAGGAAACACGGCCATGGCAACGGCGCCCAGCGTCTCGTATTCGATGACGGTCCGCCTGGAAGTGCCCGCGAGCGGAACCGCGGTCTCCCAGCTCACCACCGCCGTGGAGTCTTCCGGAGGGTCGGTCACCGGCCTCGACGTCACCGCCTCGGGGCACGAGAAGCTCCGTATCGACGTCACCATCGCCGCCACCTCCACCGCGCACGCCGACGAGATCGTCGAGAAGCTCCGCGGCATCGAGGGCGTCAGCCTCGGCAAGGTCTCCGACCGGACCTTCCTGATGCACCTCGGCGGCAAGATCGAGATGTCGTCCAAGCACCCCATCCGCAACCGTGACGACCTCTCGATGATCTACACCCCGGGCGTCGCCCGCGTGTGCATGGCCATCGCCGAGAACCCCGAGGACGCGCGCCGCCTCACCATCAAGCGCAACTCCGTCGCAGTCGTGACCGACGGCTCCGCCGTCCTGGGCCTCGGCAACATCGGCCCGATGGCCGCGCTGCCCGTCATGGAGGGCAAGGCCGCCCTCTTCAAGCGCTTCGCCGGCATCGACGCCTGGCCGATCTGCCTCGACACCCAGGACGCCGACGAGATCGTCGCCATCGTCAAGGCCATGGCCCCGGGCTTCGCCGGCATCAACCTGGAGGACATCTCCGCGCCGCGCTGCTTCGAGATCGAGGCCCGCCTGCGTGAGGCCCTCGACATCCCCGTCTTCCACGACGACCAGCACGGCACCGCCATCGTCGTCCTCGCCGCCCTGACCAACGCACTTCGCGTCGTGGGCAAGGCGGTTGAGGACGTCAAGGTCGTCATGTCGGGTGCCGGCGCGGCCGGTACGGCCATCCTGAAGCTGCTCCTCGCGGCGGGCGTCAAGAACGCCGTCAGCGCCGACATCCACGGCGTCGTGCACGCCGGCCGCCCCGACCTGGTCGACGCCGCGCCGGACTCCCCGCTGCGCTGGATCGCCGACAACACCAACCCCGAGGGCTACACCGGCACCCTCAAGGAGGCCGTGGTCGGCGCGGACGTCTTCATCGGCGTCTCCGCCCCGAACGTGCTCTCCGGCGAGGACGTCGCCGCCATGGCCGAGGGTGCGATCGTGTTCGCGCTCGCGAACCCGGACCCGGAGGTGGACCCGGCCGTCGCGCGCCAGACCGCCGCCGTCGTGGCCACCGGCCGCTCGGACTTCCCGAACCAGATCAACAACGTGCTGGTCTTCCCGGGCGTCTTCCGCGGCCTGCTGGACGCCCAGTCGCGCACGGTCAACACCGACATGATGCTGGCGGCCGCCACCGCCCTCGCCGACGTCGTCGGCCAGGACGAGCTGAACGCCAACTACATCATCCCGTCCGTCTTCAACGACAAGGTCGCCGGAGCCGTCGCGGGCGCCGTCCGCAAGGCCGCGCAGGCCGCGCAGGCCGCCCCTGTGACGGGGCCCACGGTCTGATCCCGGCGCGTCGCGGGATGCGGGCCCGGCAGGGCGCCCATAGGGTTGCGGGGATGCCCGCGTGGCCCGCGGTCCGCATCCACCGGAGCCCCTGGTGCGGACGGAGCGTCACGGAGGCGTGACTGTGGCGCTTTTCGTGTGACCCTGGCGGGTGCCGGATTGGCTTTCCCGCCGCTGGTGGGGGCAGGATGCGTAACCGGGCGAGAGGGTCTGACGTTCAGACCCGGGTCCGGGCACTGTCCTAGGGCCCTGGCAGCATCGGCTTCGATCTCACGCCTCTAAGGCAAGTTGAACACGGGAGTACAACATGAACCGCAGTGAGCTGGTGGCCGCTCTGTCCGAGCGCGCCGAGGTGACCCGCAAGGACGCCGACGCCGTTCTGGCCGCGCTCGCCGAGACCGTCGGCGAGATCGTCGCCAAGGGCGACGAGAAGGTCACCATCCCCGGCTTCCTGACCTTCGAGCGCACCCACCGTGCCGCTCGCACCGCGCGCAACCCGCAGACCGGCGACCCCATCCAGATCCCGGCCGGCTACAGCGTGAAGGTCTCCGCGGGCTCCAAGCTCAAGGAAGCCGCCAAGGGCAAGTAGTACCGCCCTTGTGCCGAGGGCCGCACAGGCCCTCGGGACGGCAGTGGTACGTAGAACGGCCGAGGGCGGCCACCCCGCACGGGGTGGCCGCCCTCAGGCCGTTCCAGGGCCCCGCAGGGGCCCCGTAGGGCCCCGTGCGGGGAGATGATCAGACCAGGTCGCCGTTGGGCAGCTCGACCTTGGCGCCGAGCTCCTGGAGCTTCTCCATGAAGTTCTCGTAGCCGCGGTTGATCAGGTCGATGCCGTGGACGCGCGAGGTGCCCTCGGCCGCCAGCGCCGCGATCAGGTACGAGAACCCGCCGCGCAGGTCGGGGATGACCAGGTCGGCGCCCTGCAGCTTGGTCGGGCCGGAGACGACCGCCGAGTGCAGGAAGTTGCGCTGGCCGAAGCGGCAGGCGCTGCCGCCCAGGCACTCGCGGTACAGCTGGATGTGAGCACCCATCTGGTTGAGCGCCGAGGTGAAGCCGAGCCGGGACTCGTACACCGTCTCGTGCACGATCGACAGGCCCGTGGCCTGCGTCAGGGCGACGACCAGCGGCTGCTGCCAGTCGGTCTGGAAACCGGGGTGCACGTCCGTCTCCAGCGCGATCGCCTTCAGCGGGCCGCCCGGGTGCCAGAAGCGGATGCCCTCGTCGTCGATCTCGAAGGCGCCGCCGACCTTCCGGTACGTGTTCAGGAAGGTCATCATCGAGCGCTGCTGGGCGCCGCGCACGTAGATGTTGCCGCCGGTCGCCAGGGCCGCGGAAGCCCAGGACGCGGCCTCCAGACGGTCCGGGAGCGCCTTGTGGTTGTAGCCGCTCAGACGGTCGACACCGGTGATCCGGATGGTCCGGTCGGTGTCCACGGAGATGATCGCGCCCATCTTCTGCAGTACGCAGATGAGGTCCTCGATCTCCGGCTCGACGGCGGCGTTGCTGAGCTCGGTCACGCCCTCGGCCAGAACGGCCGTCAGCAGGACCTGCTCGGTGGAGCCGACCGAGGGGTAGGGCAGGCGGATCTTGCATCCGCGGAGGCGCTGCGGGGCCTCCAGGTACTGGCCGCCTTCGCGCTTCTCGATGGTCGCGCCGAACTGGCGGAGCACGTCGAAGTGGAAGTCGATCGGCCGGCCGCCGATGTCGCAGCCGCCCAGGCCCGGGATGAAGGCGTGGCCGAGGCGGTGCAGCAGCGGGCCGCAGAAGAGGATCGGGATCCGGGAGGAGCCCGCGTGCGCGTCGATGTCGGCGACGTTCGCACTCTCGACGTAGGTCGGGTCGAGGATCAGCTCGCCCGGCTCTTCGCCGGGGCGCACGGTCACGCCGTGCAGCTGGAGCAGACCGCGCACGACCCGCACGTCACGGATGTCGGGAACATTGCGCAGCCGGCTCGGCTCACTGCCGAGCAGGGCGGCCACCATGGCCTTCGGCACGAGGTTCTTCGCACCGCGGACACGGATCTCGCCTTCGAGCGGGGTTCCGCCGTGGACAAGCAGGACATCGTTGCCGGTCATGGATCTCGCGTTCCGGAGTGGATGGGCAGGGGACCAGACGTAAGGGTAAGGGCCACCACCCCCTTGTTTGTATGGCTGACGGGGCCGTAGGACTGTCATGAATTCGGCACAGCACCCTCGGTGTCCGCCAGGTAGCGGAGTGTCGTGTTCCGGCGCGCGGAACGGCGCGCGCTCCCGTCTGCCGCCGTGCGCCCTGAGCTGCGCGTGATCCGTTGCCGCCGCCCGCTCCCCCTGAGGGGCGATTGTGCGAGATCATGTGCCCATGACCGAGGTGTCCTCCCTCACAGGGCGGCTGCTCGTGGCCACCCCCGCCCTCGCGGACCCGAACTTCGACCGCGCGGTGGTGCTCCTGCTCGACCACGACGAGCAGGGCTCCCTCGGCGTGGTCCTCAACCGGCCCACCCCCGTGGACGTCCGCGACATCCTGCTCCCCTGGGCCCCGCTCGCCGGAGACCCGGGGGTCGTCTTCCAGGGCGGCCCCGTCGCCCTGGACTCGGCGCTCGGCGTCGCGGTGATACCGGGCGAGGAGGGCCCGCTCGGCTGGCGCCGGGTGCACGGAGCGATCGGCCTCGTCGACCTGGAGGCCCCGCCCGAACTCCTCGCCGCGGCCCTCGGCGCCCTGCGCATCTTCGCCGGGTACTCCGGATGGGGCCCCGGCCAGCTGGAGGACGAGCTCGGCGACGGCGCCTGGTACGTCGTCGACTCCGAACCGGGCGACGTGTCCTTCCCGGACCCCGAACGGCTGTGGCGGGCGGTGCTGCGCCGCCAGCGCAGCGACCTCGCGATGGTCGCCACCTATCTGGACGACCCGTCGCTGAACTGACCCCGGCGGGGTTCAGTACCCTGGTTTTTATGAGCACTCTTGAGCCCGAGCGCGGGACTGGTACGGGGACCCTCGTAGAACCGACGCCGCAGGTGTCCCACGGCGACGGCGACCACGAGCGCTTCGCCCACTACGTCCAGAAGGACAAGATCATGGCGAGCGCGCTCGACGGCACCCCCGTCGTCGCGCTCTGCGGCAAGGTCTGGGTTCCGGGCCGCGACCCGAAGAAGTACCCGGTCTGCCCCATGTGCAAGGAGATCTACGAGTCCATGGGCGCCGGCGGCGACAAGGACAAGGGCGGCAAGGACAAGTAGCGGGTCCCTCCTCCGCCGCCGAAGGCCCCCCGGTGCGCCCCCGCGCGCCCGGGGGCCTTCGCGCATCCGGGGCCCTTCGCCGTGCGGGCGGGGCGGGTTAGGGTCGGCGCGACGAGCGTCGCCCCGCGGCACGGGCGCCCCGCGCGAGGCCGCGGGCCGGTTGTCGCCGCTGCGCGGAGTGCGACGGACCGGCTGCCGCGAAGGGCTGTGCATGGACCTGATCCCGCTCCCCGAGAGTGCCGTCCCCGACCCGGGAGGACGCCGCTACGCCTTCCGGCCCGAGCCGGTGCTCGACACCGGGCCCGGCGCCGAGGGCGTCGCGCGCTGGCTGCGCCGGGAGGTCGGCGCCGCCACCGGATGGGGGCTCCCCGCACCCGCCGCCGGCGCGCGGGGCGACGTACGGCTGCGCATCGAAGCCGGGGGAGCCCACGGGCTCGGCCCCGAGGCGTACCGGCTGGACATCGGCGCCGACGGCGTCGAACTGACCGGCGGCGACGCGGCCGGGCTCTTCTGGGGCGCCCAGACGCTGCGTCAGCTGCTCGGCCCCGAGGCCTACCGGCGGGCACCGCTGCGCCCCGGACGCGAGTGGAGCCTGCCGTACGCGGCCATCGCCGACAGCCCCCGCTTCGGATGGCGCGGCATGATGCTCGACGTCGCCCGGCACTTCACGCCCAAGGGCGGGGTGCTGCGCCACATCGACCTGCTCACCGCCCACAAGCTGAACGTGCTGCACCTGCACCTGACGGACGACCAGGGCTGGCGCGTCCGGATCGAACGCCACCCCCGCCTCACCGAGACGGGCGCCTGGCGGCCCCGCAGCCGGTGGGGCCACCGGGCCTCCCCGCTGTGGAACGAGACCCCGCACGGCGGCTTCTACACCCACGACGACATCCGCGAGATCGTCGCCTACGCCGCCGAACGGCACGTGCGGATCGTCCCCGAGATCGACGTACCCGGCCACTCCCAGGCCGCGATCGCCGCCTACCCCTGGCTCGGGAACACGGACGTCGTCGACACCGCCTCACTCGGCGTGTGGGACGACTGGGGCATCAGCGAGAACGTCCTCGCCCCGACCGAGGAGGTGCTGCGCTTCTACGAAGGGGTCTTCGAGGAGCTGCTGGAACTCTTCCCGGCGGAGGTCTCCCCCTTCGTGCACGTCGGCGGCGACGAATGCCCCAAGGAGCAGTGGCGGGCCTCGCCCACCGCGCAGGCCCGCATCCGCGAGCTGGGCGTGGACGGGGAGGACGGACTGCAGTCCTGGTTCATCCGGCACTTCGACGGCTGGCTCGCCGCCCGCGGCCGCCGGCTCATCGGCTGGGACGAGATCCTGGAGGGCGGCCTCGCCGACGGCGCGGCCGTCTCCTCCTGGCGCGGCTACGCGGGCGGCATCGCCGCCGCCGAGGCCGGCCACGACGTGGTGATGTGCCCCGAGCAGCAGGTGTACCTGGACCACCGTCAGGCGGACGGCCCCGACGAGCCGATGCCCATCGGCTACGTCCGCACCCTGGAGGACGTCTACCGCTTCGAGCCCGTGCCGCCGAAGCTGTCACCGGAGGCCGCCGCGCACGTGCTGGGCGCCCAGGCCAATGTGTGGACCGAGGTGATGGAGAACCAGGCCCGCGTCGACTACCAGGTGTTCCCCCGGCTGGCGGCCTTCGCCGAGACGGTGTGGTCGCACCTGCCGGAACCGGAATCGCGTGACTGGGCCGGCTTCGAGGCGCGTACGGCGACCCACCGGGCCCGCCTGGACGCCCTCGGGGTCGACTACCGGCCACCGGGCGGACCGTTGCCGTGGCAGCGGCGGCCGGGGGTCGTGGGACGTCCGATCGAGGGCGCGCCCCCGATCGTGTGACCCGGGGGCGCGGGGCGCGCCCCCGGCGCCGTCCGTCGGGAAGCGGAACTCTTCGGGAACCTTTGGAACTCTCCCTCAAATGAGGCCGATACGGCGAAAAACGGACGTTCGGGTCGGGGTGGGCGGGCGCCGCGCGGGCGCTGCCCGGCCCCGCCCGCACGGCCCGCTCCGGCCGCGTCGGGGCGCCGCCGGAGCGCGGGCCGGCGCCCCGTGCGCGGGCGACCCTCGCGCCGGGCGGTCCCGAAGATGTGCCAGAGTTGCCACGTTCCGGCGGTGAGCACGTACCGTACGGCGGACAGGCGTGAGCGCCGGGACTGGGACATCGGGAAGGGGCAGCCGGGTTGACCACGCACGCACCGCACACACCGCATTCGGCTCAGGGGCCGCACGCACCGCTTCCGGCTCAGGAGCCGCATGCGGAGCGGGCGCAGTCCGTGATGCTGCCGGCCTCGCTCGACGAGGCCGTCGCGGCGCTCACCGCCATGCCCGCGGCCGTGCCCGTCGCGGGCGGCACCGACCTCATGGCCGCCGTCAACGCGGGGCTGCTGCGCCCCGCCGCCCTGGTCGGGCTCGGCCGGATCAACGAGATCCGCGGCTGGCAGTACCAGGACGGGCACGCGCTGCTCGGCGCCGGACTGACGCACGCCCGGATGGGACGGCCGGATTTCGCCGCCCTCATCCCGGCCCTCGCCGCCGCCGCCCGGGCCGCCGGCCCGCCGCAGATCCGCAACGCCGGAACCCTCGGCGGCAACATCGCCTCGGCCGCGCCGACCGGTGACGCCCTGCCCGTGCTGGCCGCGCTGGAGGCGGAACTCGTCATCGTCGGCCCCGGCGGTCTGGAGGGCTCCGGTGTCACGCAGCGCGAGATCCCCGTCTCCCACCTGCTGGCCGGGCGCGACATGCTGCGGCCGGGCGAGCTGATCGGCTTCGTGCGGGTGCCGCTGCTGCACGCTCCGCAGGTGTTCCTGAAGGCCACGGGGCGTACCGGTCCGGGGCGCGCGGTGGCGTCCGTGGGACTCGTGCTGGACCCGGCGCGCCGGGGCGTGCGGTGCGCGATCGGCGCGGTGGCCCCCATGCCGCTGCGGCCGCTGGAGGCCGAGCAGTGGGTGGCCTCGCTGATCGACTGGGACGGGGACCGCAGCCTGGCCCCCGAGGCGCTGGAGGCCTTCGGCGAGTACGTCGCGGCCGCCTGCGTGCCCGACCAGGGGCAGCAGGTGTCCTCCGGTGTACTGCATCTGCGGCGGACGGTGGCCGTGCTGGCGCGCAGGGCCCTGGGGAGGGCGCTGACCTCATGAGCGAGAACGAGAACGTGAGCGGAACGACGGGGAACGCGGGGAACGCGGGTCAGGCTTCCGGGGCCGGCAACGGCTGGGGCTGGGAGCCGGTTCCGCAGGGCGGCGAGTACGACAACGAGGCCACGGCCTTCGTGCAGCTGCCGCAGGAGATGCTGGACGCCCTCGACAGCGGTGAGCCGCTGGCGGCGCCCGGGCACGGCTTCGTGCCGCCGCCGATGATCGTGCCGTTGGGGTCGGGGAGCACGGACCCCTCCGCCACCGGCACCTGGACGATGCCGGTGCAGTGGCCGGACGCGGGCTCGGGGACCGGTGCGGCCGCGGAGGCTCCCGCACGGGCGCCGATCCCGGCGTCGATCCCGCTCCCGGCATCGGTGGCGGCCGCCTTCGCGCCGGCGGCGCCGGCGGGCGAGGCGGACGCGGAGCCGCAGGGCGGTGCGGGTGCTGCCGGTGTCGGTGCCGCTGGTGCTGGTGCTGGTGCTGGTGCTGGTGCTGGTGCCGGTGCTGCCGGTGCTGCCGGTGTCGGCGGTGCGGGTGTGCCGGGTGCGCACGGCGGGCCGCACGGCACGCTGGGCGGCGGGCTGCACGCGGGGGCGCAGGGCGCCCTGCACGCCGAGCCGTTGGGCGGGCCGCACGGTGAGGCCCCGGGTGGGCTGCATGCCGACCCGTACGCCGACCCGCACGCGGGGTCGCACGCCGCGCAGCACGTCGCCGCGCCGGGCGGGCCGCACGGAACGCTGGGCGGCGGACTGCACACCGGGCCGCAGGCCGGCCCGCATGCCGGGTCGCAGGCCGGCCCCCACCCCGGCCCCCACGCCGATCCGGATCCCGCAGCGACCGCCGAGTGGCAGTTCCCGGACGCGGTGCACAGCCCCGACGACCAGATGGCCACCGGGCAGTGGACGCTGCCCGGCGGCGCGGGCGACCCCGCCCTCGACGGCGGCTGGGGCGCCCCCGCCCCGGCTGCGCAGCCCGGCGGGGCCTCCGCCCCCTGGGACGCGCCGGGTACGCCCGGGGCGCCCGCGGTGGCTGCCGGGGCCGGGGCCGGGGTGCTGCTGAGCTCCGGCGTGCTCCCGGGCGGGGCGGCCGGCGCTCCCGCGGCCACCGGGACGCCGGGACGCGGCCCGAGGGTGCTGGGCGGGCCCGGGGTGGGCACCCCGCTGCCCGAGGGCTACCTCCAGGCCGGGCCGGAGCCCGAGGCCGTGCCCGCCGCCGCCCCGGACATCGAGGCCTCCCACGGCCCGGCCGGGATGCCGGACGAGGGCGAGCGGCCGCGTCCGGTGGAGGCCGACGGCGGCGCCGAGGGCGCGGGGAGTGCCGGACACGGCTTCGCGGAGCCCCCGGCGGAGGCTCCGGCCGAAGCGGAGGCCGCACCCGTGCCGGGTGACGGCGGTGCCGACGGGGCCGTGGCGCCTCCGGCCGAGGGCGACACCGGGAGCTTCCCGGTGGAGGTGCCCGCGTACGAGGAAGAGGCGGCCCCCGCCGTCGCCCAGCACGAGCACCCGGCGGCGTCCTACGTCCTGCGCGTCAACGGCGCCGACCGGCCCGTCACAGGGGCGTGGATCGGCGAGTCCCTGCTGTACGTGCTGCGCGAGCGGCTCGGCCTGGCCGGCGCCAAGGACGGCTGCTCGCAGGGCGAGTGCGGGGCCTGCGCCGTGCAGGTCGACGGGCGGCTCGTCGCCTCCTGCCTGGTCCCGGCGGCGACCGCGGCCGGGAGCGAGGTGCGGACCGTCGAGGGCCTTGCGAGCGGTGGGGAACTCTCGGACGTGCAGCAGGCGTTGTGCAGGTCGGGCGGGGTGCAGTGCGGGTTCTGCGTGCCCGGCATGGCCATGACCATCCATGACCTGCTGGAGGGCAACCACGCCCCCAGCGACCTGGAGACCCGCCAGGCGCTGTGCGGCAACCTCTGCCGCTGCTCGGGCTACAAGGGCGTCATCGAGGCGGTCCGCGAGGTCGTCGCGGAGCGCGAGGCGAGCGCCGCGCAGGCCGCCGCGGAGGCCGACGCACTCATCCCGCACCAGGCCCAGCCCGGCGAGGGCGGCATCCACCCGGCCCACGTGGCCCACCCGGCGGCGCACGGAACGGAAGCCTTCGACCCCTTCGGCGTGAACCCGGGCTCCGGCGTGTTCGACGCCGGCCAGGGCGGCTACGACGGCGGCCAGGCCGGCTACGAGGGCGCCCAGGCCGGCTATGAGGGCGCCCAGGCGGCCCCCGACGGCCTGCCCAGCTTCGACGCGACGAACGGATTCGACGGGACGAACGGACTCGGCGGACACCTCGCCCCCGGCAGCACACCGGACGGCTTCGCCGCACCGGGCGACGGACCGCACGGACTCGGCGGGGACCAGCACAACGGAGGCATGGCGTGAGCGGGCAGGACGCGGCCACGGCGACGGCCGGCACCACCACGACCACCACCCTGGCGACCGTGAGCCTCGGCACCGACGGCGACACCGAACAGCCGCGCCCCGTACGCGGAATCGGCGTCTCCGTCCCCTCCGCGGACGCCCGCGCCAAGGCCGAGGGCACCTTCCCCTACGCCGCCGACCTGTGGGCCGAGGGCCTGCTGTGGGCCGCCGTGCTGCGCTCCCCGCACGCCCACGCCCGCATCCGCTCCATCGACACCTCGGCCGCCGCCGAAATGCCCGGCGTGCGCGCCGTCATCACCCACGCCGACGTCCCCGGCGCGACCACCCACGGCCGCCGCATCGCCGACCGGCCCGTCTTCGCCCACGACGTCGTACGCCACCACGGCGAGCCCATCGCCGCCGTGGCCGCCGACCACCCCGACACGGCACGCCTCGCCGCGGCCGCCATCGCCGTCGAGTACGAACTCCTCGACGCCGTCACCGACCCCGAGCAGTCCTTCGGCGCGGCCCCGATCCACCCGGACGGCAACCTGATCCGGCACATCCCGCTGCGCTACGGCGACCCCGAGGCGACGGGCGAGGTGGTCGTCGAGGGCCTGTACCGGATCGGCCGCCAGGACCCCGCGCCCATCGGCGCCGAGGCCGGTCTGGCCGTCCCCCGGCCCGACGGCGGCGTGGAGCTGTACACCGCCTCCACCGACCCGCACACCGACCGCGACCTCGCAGCCGCCTGCTTCGGCCTGGAACCGGACCGCGTCCGGGTGGTCGTCACCGGAGTCCCCGGCGCCACCGCCGACCGTGAGGACGCCGCCTTCCAGCTCCCGCTCGGCCTGCTGGCCCTGCGCACCGGCTGCCCGGTGAAGCTGGCCGCCACCCGCGAGGAGTCCTTCCTCGGCCACGCCCACCGCCACCCGACCCTGCTGCGCTACCGCCACCACGCGGACGCCGAGGGCCGGCTGGTCAAGGTCGAGGCCCAGATCCTGATGGACGCCGGCGCCTACGCCGACGCCTCCGCCGAGTCCCTCGCGGCGGCGGTGGCCTTCGCGTGCGGCCCGTACGTCGTCCCGCACGCCTTCGTCGAAGGCTGGGCGGTCCGTACGAACAACCCGCCCTCCGGCCACGTCCGCGGCGAGGGCGCCATGCAGGTCTGCGCCGCGTACGAGGGCCAGATGGACAAGCTCGCCGCCGCCCTCGGCATCGACGGCGCAGAGCTGCGCCTGCGCAACGTCCTGGCCACCGGCGACCTGCTCCCCACCGGCCAGACGGTGACCTGCCCGGCGCCCGTCGCCGAACTCCTCCGCTCGGTCCGCGACTTCCCCCTCCCCGCCCTCCCCAAGGACACCCCCGAGGAGGAGTGGCTGCTGCCCGGCGGCCCGGAGGGCGCGGGCGAACCGGGTGCGGTGCGGCGCGGCGTCGGCTACGGCGTGGGCATGGTCCACATGCTCGGCGCGGAGGGCGCGGACGAGGTCTCCACCGCCACCGTGAAGGTGGTCGGCGGCACCGCCACCGTCATCTGCGCGGCCGTCGACACCGGCCAGGGCTTCGCCACCCTGGCCCGCCAGATCGTCCAGGAGGTCCTCGGCATCGACGAGGTGGCCTGCGCCCCCGTCGACACCGACCAGCCGCCGGCGGGCCCCTCCGCCCACGGCCGCCACACCTGGGTCTCGGGCGGGGCCGTCGAGCGGGCCGCGAAGATGGTCCGTACGCAGCTCCTCCAGCCCATGGCCCACAAGCTCGGCATGTCCACGGAGCTCCTCCAGATCCAGGACGGCCGGATCACGTCCTACGACGGGGCGTTCTCCATGACGGTCGCGGAGGCCATAGAAGGCAAGGAGCTCTGGGCGACCGCCCAGTGCCGCCCCCACCCGACCGAACCGCTGGACGCGGACGGACAGGGCGACGCCTTCGTCGGCCTGGCGTTCTGCGCGATCCGCGCGGTGGTCGACGTGGACATCGAACTCGGCTCGGTACGGGTCGTCGAACTGGCCGTGGCCCAGGACGTCGGCCGCATCCTCAACCCCCGCCAGCTGGAAGCCCGTATCGAAGCGGGCGTCACCCAGGGCGTCGGCGCGGCCCTGACGGAGAACCTCCGCTCGGTCTCCGGCCTGGTCCGCCACCCCGACCTGACCGGCTACGCCCTGCCGACGTCCCTGGACGCCCCGGCCGTGCGCATCGTCCGGCTGGTCGAGGAGCGGGACGTGGTGGCCCCGTTCGGCGCGAAGGCGGCGAGCGCCGTCCCGGTGGTGACCACCCCGGCGGCGGTGGCCTCGGCGGTCCGCGCGGCGACGGGCCGGCCGGTGAACCGGATCCCGATCAGGCCGTCGGCGGCGGTGGCCACCGCGTAGGGGCGAACGGGAAGGTTTCGCGGCGATGGACAACGCTCTCGGGGTTCCGGGAGCCGCGGGGGTCGCGGGGAGCGTCGCGGACGCGGCGCCGGCCCGGGCGAACGCGCTCGCGGTCGAGTACGAGTCGCTGACCGGGTACAAGAACCGGGTCGACGCGCTGCTCAGGACCCTGGACGGCTCGGCGGCGGACGCCGGGAGACTGGCCCACGGCACCCTGCCGGCGGGCAGCCTGGGCACGGGCTTCGCGGAGGCGGACGCCCTGTTCACGGCGTACGCGAAGGTCCACGGCGAACTGCGGAAGCTCTCCGAGGGCCTCGCGGGCCAGATCGAGGCACTGGGCATCGCCGTCCTGACGGCGGGCAAGGGCTACGGCGGCGTGGACGAGGACACGCAGGCCCGCATGCGCGCGCTGATCCAGCGGTCGAAGGACGAGTACGTCCCTGACCGCGACCCACTGGCGCAGCAGGAGCGGCGAACCCCGCCGGCCGGCCCGCCGCCCAGCACGTCGAAGGGCACGATCTGATGACGACGACGGACTTCGAGGGCCACTCGCACGAGCAGCTGCTCGCGATGACCGCCTCCCTCGACCCGGAGACGGTCAAGGCGCGGGCGACACAACTGGCCGAGGCGGCCGCCGCCCTCAGGGAGATCGGCGAAAGCCTCAAGAAGCACCGGGTCACGGGCTGGGAGGGCGAAGCCGCCCACGCCTTCCAGGACTGGGCCAGCCGCGCGGGCAGCGCGACGCTGCTGCTGGGCGACTACAGCGCGGCGGGCAGCACGTGGATGACCCAGGCGGCCCAGACGATGATCGAGGTCAGGGCCAACACCCCGGAGTACGACAGGGCGGCGGCACAGAACCTGGAGTCGGCCCGCAGACACCCCAACGACCCGGACGCCGAACGCATCGCCCGCACGGCCCACACGAAGCTGCACACGGACCACCAGCGGGCGGTGCAGCAACTGACGAAGCTGGCGCAGTCGTACGAGCTGTCGGCGACGCAGCTGAACAGGGCACAGATCCCGACGTTCCCGCCGCCACCGGGGGTGTTTGCGCCACTCGCTGCGATTAGCGACGGGGCCTACATTGCCGCGCCGGGCGACGCTTTCGTGGGTGCTGGGTCGGGTGGCTCTTTCCGCGGAGCCTCCGAGTACTCGTACGGAGACTCCTCGAATGGGCCCAGCCATGTGTTGGGCCGTTCGCCGATGCCGGACATCACGATGTCTCACACGACAGGGCTGACAACGCCGGTGGCTCAAGGTCGCGATGTGGACGTGAACCTTGACCACGTGGCCATCCTTCCGGAGAAGGCGTCAGCTTCAGTCCCTGTTCCACCTCTCGGAACGGGACAGGGTGGGCCTGGCGCGAACACTCCAGTCACGCCTCTGCTTCCGGCAATCGGTGTGCCGCCGATGGTGGGCGGCGGTACACCGCCCGTAACACGGCCGCCTGCTGGCACTGGAGGCAAGGTGGGAGGCATTTCGGTGCCGCCGCCGCGTGATACCGGGGTCGTGGGCGGCCGCCTGATCGCCCCGAGTGGACCCGCTGGGGGCATCCCCCGCGGCACAGTCATCGGCGCGGACGGACCGCATGCGGTCGGTCGTGCAATCCCGGGCATGGTGGGCGGCGGTTTTGGAAGCCCGCCCGGCGCTCCGGCGACCGGTCGTCGGCTGGCTATGGAGCAGGGCGGTGTTGTCGGAGGCCGTCAGGTATCCACGGGTATCCAGCCGTTCACCCAGGGTGGTTCAGGTCTTGTGCGGGGGTCGGGTGTTGGTGCGGTGGCTCATGGTGGCGTCGCTTCCCCGGTTCCGGCAAGGCGACATGGAGGCCAGGGGAGCCACCGCCCTGACTACCTGACCGAAGACGAAGAGACTTGGCAGGACGACCGTCGCGTTGTTCCGCCGGTGATCGACTGAGCGGAACGGACTCCTGCACAGGATGCGCATGCGGAAGGCGACCTCGGCCTTGGTGGGCTTGCTGCTGGTGGGGGTCGCGTCGACCATGGCTCAGGCGGAGACCGTGCGGTCCAAGCAGTGGCACCTGGATGCCATGAAAGCGGACGACATCTGGAAGATCAGCCGAGGGGAGGGGGTCACGGTTGCGGTGATCGACACCGGTGTTGCCCGCATCCCTGAACTCGAGGGGCAAGTGCTCCCAGGCAAGGACTTTGCGCCGGACAGCATCGAGGGTGATGCGCACACGGACTACGAGAGCCACGGGACCACCATGGCTGCGATCATTGCCGGCAACGGGAAGGGACTGGGAGGGGTGGACAGTACCTTCGGGCTCGCGCCGGGCGCGAAGATCTTGCCGCTGCGCGTCGACCTCCACGGGAATGGCATCTCCCGGGATTCGACCCTCAAGGACGCCATCCGATTTGCGGCGGACTCGGATGCCAAGATCCTCAATATTTCGATGATCGGGTGGCCTGATACGGAGGAGCTGTCCAGCGCGGTCGAGTATGCCCTCGACCGAGGGAAATTGATCTTCGCTGGTGTCGGTAACGAAGGTCATGACGAGATCTACTTTCCCGCCGGGACGCCGGGAGTGGTGGGGGTTGCCGCCGTCGACCGGGATGGCGCTGCGACCAAGGAGTCGAACCACAACGCGATGGTGGACATGTCCGCGCCCGGAACAGACATCGTCACCGCATGCAGCGGTGGTACCGGCCTCTGCACAGGCCACGGCACTAGCGACGCCACCGCCCTGGCATCCGCCTCCGCCGCACTCCTCTGGTCCGCCCACCCCACCTGGACCAACAACCAGATCCTCCGCGTCCTGCTCAACACCGCCGGCAAGCCCGTCGACGGTGTCGAGCGCAACGACTACGTCGGCTACGGCGTCGTCCGGCCCCGCATCGCCCTCCCCACCCCCGGCGACCCCGGCCCGGCGGACGTGTTCCCGCTGCCCGATCTGGCCGCCTCCGCAGCCACGACGGCACCAACGGCGGAAGCCACGACGGCAGCCGCAGGGGCTTCCGTTCCCTCGACCGGGCGAAAGATCACCGCATCCCCCGCACCCCAGGCCGGCCCTGCGGTAGACAAGGGCGACGGCGTCGGCAGCCCGACCTGGATCGCCCTCGGGCTGGGGGCCTGCGTCCTCATCGGCGGGGCCGTGGCCGCAGTCGTCGTACGCCGCAACAGCCGCTGACCGCAACCAGCAGGGGAGCGCACGGGATGTCCTTCGAAGAGGAGTGGGCCGCCGCGCGCGCCACCGCCGCGGCCAACGCCTCCCTCCGCCTCAACCACGCTCCCGGCGGAGCCACCGGCGCCGACCTCGCCCTCAACCAGGACCACATCGGCGCCATCGGCAGCGAGGCGTACAAGCTGCACTCCCGCCTCCAGGCCGACGGCCGGCACGCCACAACCACCACCGCCGAGGCCGCCGGCGCCCTCACGCGCGAGGGCTTCGCCAGCGGGGCCGCGCTCGCCAAGGCGAACACCCGCTGGGAGAGCCAGGTCAAGACCCTCGTCGCCGCCTGCGCCCAGATCTCCAACGGGCTGAACCACTCCCTCTCCTCCCACCGCAAGGACGAGCAGTGCCTCTACGCGGAGTTCACCTCGTCCAAGATCGACACGTTCTTCAAGTAGGCGCCAGGAGGAGCGAGCCGTGCTGACCTACGAGAACGTGCTGAACGCCCCGGTCGCCAAGCTCGCCACCGCCATCCGCGACTGGCAGGCGATGGCCGCCAAGCTGGAGGAGCTCGCGGAGGCCGCCCGCAACGGCATGAAGGCCAAGTCCGACAAGGCCGAGTGGAGCGGGGTCACCGCAGGGGTGGCGCGACCGTTCGTGGACAAGACGGCCAAGGAGTTCGAGGACGCCGCCAAGGAGGCCAAGGGCATCCACCGGGCCCTCGCCCAGGGCCACGCCACCTTCACCTCCTCCCGCGACCGGCTGAAGAGGATCGCCGAGGAGGAGGCCCCCGCCGCCGGGTTCCGGGTCGACGGGAAGGGCAGGGTCGAGCCGTTGCCCCTGGCCACCGACGCCGACCGGTACGCCGCCCGCCACGACCCCGACTACCAGGAGTCCCTCCGGGTCAACCGCCCCCTCTGGCAGGCGAAGGTCGACGCCGCCATCGACGCGTGCGACGACGTCGACCAGTCGCTGTCCCGGCTCCTGAACGCCAACGTCGCCGAGGACCACAACTTCACCGCCCCCAAGTACGCCGGCCTCACCGCCGAACAGGCCGGCCGGGCCACCGACCTCGCCCGCAAGGGCCGGAACCTCTCGCACGCCGAACTGGCCGAGCTGAACGAACTGCTGGCCGACAACGCCAGGACCCCCGCCTTCTCCACCGCCTTCTACGGCAACCTCGGACCGCAGGGCGCACTCCAGTTCTTCGGGCAGATGGCGACCGACACCCACTCCTACGGCAAGCTCGACGAGCAGCGCCTGAAGGACGTCCAGGAACTCCAGAAGAACCTGGGCCTCAACCTGGCCACCGCCACCCGCTCCACGAGCGAGCCACACCTCCCGGACAGCTACGCCCAGGAGCTCCGCAGGCTCGGCACCCAGCACATCCCCCTCGCCCGGTACGACCAGAACCCGCCGTACGGGTACCAGCTGCTGGGCGGGATCATGCGCTACGGGAACTACGACCCCAAGTTCCTGGTGCCGATCGCCGAACACGCCACGCAGATCCACGCCAAGGACCCGGACTTCTTCAACCAGGGCCGCCAGCTCAACGGCTACGGCAAGAACATGCTGAACCCCTCCGGGATCAACGGCGCGGGCTACGACCCGGTGGTGAGCTTCCTGGAGGCCCTGGGGCACAGCCCGGAGGCGTCGGCCGAGTTCTTCGACCCCAGGCGGGACCCCCGTGCCTATGGCAGCGACGGTATGGAGAAGCCCGGCGCCGCGTTCCTCGGCAAGGACGCGAAGGGGAAGGACATCGACGGCTACCTCGACTTCTTCTCCAACGAGAAGTACCGCTCCACGATCGACATGGAGGGCATGAACCCCGACGACTTGCCGAAGACCCGCGCGTACATGCCCGACGCCCTCGGTCATGCGCTTGAGGCAGCAGCCCTGGGCCACGCCTGGGACGACCCCAAGCCGCAGCTCAACCGGACGGAGGAAGGGGCGCGGGTCATGCAGGCCGTCGTGCTGAAGTACGGCGGCGACGCCGAGCTGCTCAAGGATCATGAAGTTCTCGCGGACAGCATGGGGCGCATGGCTGCCGGATACATCGACGACATCAATCAGGCGCTGAGCGACAGCGGGGGTGCGAGCGTCTTCGCGCCGAAGGCCGGTGACAAGCAAGCACATATGGATCTCTACCGGCCCGAGGCACGCGACCTGCTCGCTGCCTTGGGGCAGCATCCCGATGCCTACGCCACCCTGTCCACCGCTGAACGCGTCTACTCCGCGAGCGTTCTGGAAAGCCAGGCGGCGCACGGCACGATCGACGAGGGTCGCGCCCGGGCGGCGATCCGGACCAGTGCCGAGCTGCAGGGCATCCTCGACGAGTCCCGTGGCGAGCAGGTGAGGGAGGTCGGCGAGAAGAGGCACGAGGCGTACGAGAAGGCGCACGAACAGAGCGCGCACTGGGTCGAGTTCGGCACCACAGCAGCTATTGCTGCCGGTGTGGCCTTTCTGCCCGCCACGGCTGCGGCGGCAGGCGCGGCTGCCGTCGTCGTCCCCTTGGCCGTTGACACTGGTAGCGGCGCCGTGGAGCAGGCCGCCTCACACGTCATCGGAGAGTGGTCCGACGAAAGCAAGGAGCGGCACAAGGACAAGATCGACGGAGAGACGTACGCCTCCAATAAGGCGATGTACCAGGCCGGTGAGCACAGCGCCGAGGCCCCGATGCGGGCCTTCATGGAGCGCCAACGCGTCGATCCGAACAGCGCCTTCGGCAACGACTTCATCGAATCGATGCGCATCGGGTATGAAACGGGCAACTCGGTTGCCCGTCAGCAGGGTCACGAGGCGCAGACCAAAGGCGACAAGTGAGTCGAGGGCGGACAGGGCGCCGCCTGGTGGTCCTGTCCGTGTCCGGTGTGCTGGTCGCAGGCTGCTCTTCAGGGAGCGCGGAACCGTCGACGCGTGTCGATCCGCCGCGACTCCCCATCGGCCAGGTCTGTGCCGGACTCTTCCCGGCTGAAGGCGGCGAAGCAGTGCAACGGCTCCTGGAGTCGACAGCATTCCTCCTCCGGGACGAAGAGATGAACCCTGATGTCCGAGAGGTCGCACAGGCGATGGAGGACGCTTATAGGTCTGG
Organism: Streptomyces sp. NPDC043896; assembly: GCF_056435605.1. Lineage (NCBI taxonomy): Bacteria > Bacillati > Actinomycetota > Actinomycetes > Kitasatosporales > Streptomycetaceae > Streptomyces > Streptomyces sp. NPDC043896. The sequence goes on along the minus strand of NZ_JBWKEE010000011.1, from coordinate 220,261 downwards.
GAAGAACATCCGTGACATGCCCGGACGGATCTGCGAGATCTCAGGAAGCCCGACGAACTCCTACTTCCACACGGCACGGGTGCGATTCAGGGCCTACAGCAAGCACGCCGGTGAACCGGCCGATTTCCCGGGTGTGGGTGACCGGGGTGTTCACGTCTCCACGCGGGAGAGGAAGGTCGTCTACCTCTCCTACGACTGTGTCAGCCCCCGCGTCGGCTCGACGCAGGACGTCCCCCTCCGGATCAGGCTGATGTTTCACGAGCAGTGGGACGAGAGCAAAGGCGAGGAGGTGCTCCGCCCCGACTACCTCATCGCCACCCATTCCGCCGCCCTCGCCGTCGCCCGAGAGCTCCGCTGTGCGGACGACGGCGGGCTCCCGGCCCGGGCCGAGGGGCTGCCGGCCGGGAGTTAGGGGCCGGGCATGCCGAGGGCCGTCCGGGGGAGTCCCCCGGACGGCCCTCGCGTGGAAGCCGTGACCGGAATCGAACCGGCGTAACTCGCTTTGCAGGCGAGTCCCTCAACCACTCGGGCACACGGCTGGGTGTGTGGTGACGCGTACGAACCTACGGGGGTGGGCGGGGGTGGGGAAGGGGTGCGGTGGGGGTGCAATGTGACTGCCATGCGGCGTTTACAAGGGCTTCCGGACCTAGGTCGCCGGGCCCATGCGGGATAGGTCCAAATGACAGGGGCGAGAGTGGGCTGTGGACCTTACTCTGGGGCGATGAGCGCCCTTGAACCCCGGATAACCGACGCCGCATCCGCCGCCCCGCCACCGCGGGGCGGCATCTTGGGGCCGGCGTACCGGACGCTCAGCGTCGGCATCATCTCCGTGATATTCCTGATCGCCTTCGAGGCCACCGCCGTCGGGACGGCCATGCCCGTCGCCGCGCGGGAGCTGGACGGGATCGGGCTCTACGCCTTCGGGTTCTCCGCGTACTTCACCACCAGCCTCTTCGCCATGGTGCTGTCCGGGCAGTGGGCCGACCGGCAGGGTCCGCTGCGGCCGCTGACGGTGGGCATCGGTGCCTTCGCCGCCGGGCTGGTGTGCTCCGGGACCGCGCAGCTGATGGGGGTCTTCGTCCTCGGCCGGGCCGTGCAGGGGTTCGGTGGCGGGCTGGTGATCGTCGCCCTGTACGTGGTGGTCAGCCGGGCCTACGAGGAGCGGCTGCGGCCCGCGATCATGGCCGCCTTCGCCGCGAGCTGGGTGGTGCCGTCGATCGTCGGGCCGCTGGCCGCCGGGACGGTCACCGAGCACCTCGGCTGGCGGTGGGTGTTCCTCGGGATACCCGCGCTGGTCGTCGTACCGCTGATGGTGGCCCTCCCCGCGATCCGGCGCACCGCCTCCGGGCCGGTGGAGCCCGGCGCGCCCGTCGCGTTCGACCGGCGGCGGATCCGGCTGGCGCTCGGGATCTCGCTGGGCGCCGGGCTGCTCCAGTACGCCGCCCAGGACCTGCGGTGGCTCTCGCTGCTGCCCGGGGTCGCGGGCGCGGCCCTGCTCGTGCCGGCGGTGCTGGGGCTGCTGCCGCGCGGCACGTACCTGGCCCGGCGCGGTCTGCCGTCGGTGGTGCTGCTGCGCGGGCTGGCGGCGGGGGCGTTCATCGGGGCGGAGAGCTTCGTGCCGCTGATGCTGGTCACCCAGCGCGGTCTGAGCCCGACCCTGGCGGGCTTCTCCCTGGCGCTGGGCGGGGTGACGTGGGCGGCCGGCTCCTGGGTGCAGTCCCAGGGGCGGACGGCGCCCTACCGGGAGCGGCTGATGGTCGCCGGGATGGTGATGGTGGCCCTGGCCATCGCCGCCGCCCCGGCGGTGCTGATCGAGGCGGTGCCGGTGTGGTCGCTGGCCCTCGCCTGGGCGGTGGGCTCCCTCGGGATGGGGCTGGTGATCGGCTCGACGAGCGTGCTGCTGCTGAAGCTGTCCGCCCCGGAGGAGGCGGGCGCGAACTCCGCCGCGCTGCAGATCTCGGACGCGCTGGCCAACGTCGTGCTGCTCGCGGCCGGGGGCGCGGCGTTCGCCGCGCTGGGCGGGGGAGCGGTGGGGGCCGGGCACGCCCTGACGGAGGGCGCGGGGGCCTCGCACCCGGCAGCGTTCCTGGTGGTCTTCCTGCCGATGGCCTGCGTGGCCCTGGTGGGGGCGTGGGTGGCGACCCGGCTGGACGGGTCGGGGGAGAAGGAGGGGAAGGGGGAGAAGGGGGAGAAGGGGGAGAGGGTGGAGTGAAGCCACCCCGGCCGGCGGCGGGTGGGAAATCCGGGTGAGAGTGCCGTTCCCCCTGGCTACGCTCGCGCCGTGACCGTGAACCCGTACGACCTGACCCTCCGCCTGCCCGCCGCCGATCACGCCGAGCTCGCCGACCTCGCCGACGCCACCGGGGTCGCCCCCGAGGCGCTCGCGCTGGAAGCCGTGCGTGCGTACCTGGGGCGGGAGCGCGAGCGGGTCGGGGTGGAGGCCGCGCGGCTCGCGGGGCGGCATGCCGGGCTGCTGAAGCGGCTCGGGCAGTGAGCGCCCGCGTGCCCGTCCGGCACCTGACGCTGGCCGAGGTCCTCGATCTCGCCCGGCACGCCTGCCTGGCCCGGGACCAGACCGTCGAGCTGCGTGCCCCCGGGCTGCTGGAGTCGGCCGTGCACCGGCCGCGGGCCCGCATGTTCGGGACACCGGCGTACGAGGACCCGTACGAGCAGGCGGCCGCGCTGCTGCACGGCATCGCCGTGAACCACCCCCTCGTCGACGGGAACAAGCGCACGGCCTGGCTCGCCGCCGCGACCTTCCTCGCCGTGAACGGCGTCGATCTCGCGGACGCCGACCAGGAAGCCGCGTACGGCCTGGTCGTCGACGTCGCGGCCGGCCGCGAGGCCGATCTCGCCTTGATCGCGCGGCGGTTGCGCTCGCTGTGACGCCCGCGCGGCGGAGGGTGTCCGCCCGGTGTGACCCTCGCCGCACCCGCCGAGGTCACGGGCCTGTCCCTCCGCGAGGGGCGGGCCCGCGCCGGTAAGGTGGCCCGGTTGTCCTACGTACGACCACGTCGGCGAGGACGGCCACGACTGCCACGACTGCCGAGAGCAACGAACCGGAGACCGTGACTACTACCGCCTCCCACCACCTCTCACCCGCCTTCCCCGGCCGTGCCCCCTGGGGTACCGCCAGCAAGCTGCGAGCCTGGCAGCAGGGGGCGCTCGACAAGTACGTCCAGACCCAGCCGCGGGACTTCCTCGCGGTCGCCACCCCCGGCGCCGGCAAGACCACCTTCGCCCTCACCCTGGCCTCCTGGCTGCTGCACCACCACGTGGTCCAGCAGGTGACGGTGGTCGCGCCGACCGAACACCTGAAGAAGCAGTGGGCGGAAGCCGCCGCCCGGATAGGCATCCGGCTCGACCCCGAGTACTCGGCCGGGCCGCTGAGCAAGGACTACCACGGGGTCGCCGTCACCTACGCGGGTGTCGGCGTGCGCCCGATGCTGCACCGCAACCGCTGCGAGCAGCGCAAGACCCTGGTGATCCTGGACGAGATCCACCACGCGGGCGACTCGAAGTCCTGGGGCGAGGCCTGCCTGGAGGCCTTCGACCCGGCGACCCGGCGGCTCGCCCTGACCGGTACGCCCTTCCGGTCCGACACCAACCCGATCCCGTTCGTGACGTACGAGGAGGGCAACGACGGCATCCGGCGGTCCTCCGCCGACTACACCTACGGCTACGGCAACGCCCTCGGCGACGGCGTCGTCCGGCCCGTGATCTTCCTGTCCTACAGCGGCAACATGCGCTGGCGCACCAAGGCGGGCGACGAGATCGAGGCCCGCCTCGGCGAGCCGATGACCAAGGACGCCATCTCGCAGGCCTGGCGCACGGCGCTGGACCCGCGCGGCGACTGGATGCCGAACGTGCTGCGCGCCGCCGACCAGCGGCTCACGGAGGTCAGGAAGGGCATCCCGGACGCGGGCGGCCTCGTCATCGCCGCCGATCAGGACGCGGCGCGCGCGTACGCCAAGCTGATCCGGGAGATCACGGGGACCAAGGCGACCCTGGTGCTCTCCGACGACGCGGGCGCGTCGAAGAACATCGACACCTTCAGCGGGAACGACGACCGCTGGATGGTCGCGGTCCGCATGGTGTCCGAGGGCGTCGACGTGCCCCGCCTCGCGGTGGGCGTGTACGCGACGACGATCTCGACCCCGCTGTTCTTCGCGCAGGCCGTCGGGCGCTTCGTGCGCTCGCGCAGGCGCGGCGAGACGGCGTCGGTGTTCCTGCCGACCATTCCGTACCTGCTGGGCTTCGCGAACGAGATGGAGGTCGAGCGCGACCACGTCCTCGACCGGCCGAAGAAGGCGGGCGAGGACGACGACCCGTACGCCGAGTCCGAGAAGGAGATGGAGGAGGCGAACCGGCAGGAGGACGAGGACACCGGCGAGGACGAGCAGATGTCCTTCGAGGCGCTGGAGTCCGACGCCGTCTTCGACCGGGTGCTGTACGACGGCGCCGAGTTCGGCATGCAGGCGCACCCGGGCAGCGAGGAGGAGCAGGACTACCTCGGCATCCCGGGGCTGCTGGAGCCGGACCAGGTGCAGCTGCTCCTGCAGAAGCGGCAGTCGCGGCAGATCGCGCACAGCCGGCGCAAGCCCGACGCGGCGGCGGACCTGCTGGAGCTGCCGGCCGAGCGGCGGCCGGTGGTCTCGCACAAGGAGCTGCTGGAGCTGCGGAAGTCGCTGAACACGATGGTGGGCGCGTACGTCCACCAGAGCGGGAAGCCGCACGGCGTGATCCACACGGAGCTGCGCCGGGTGTGCGGCGGGCCGCCGAGCGCCGAGGCGACGGCGGGGCAGCTGAAGGAGCGGATCAAGAAGGTGCAGGAGTGGGCGACCCGGATGCGGTGATCGTCCGCCTGCCGTCGTGAACGCGAGACGCGAGACGCGGAACGGGGCCCGTGCGCTGGTGCGCACGGGCCCCGTTCTCGTGGAGCTGTGATCAGGCGGTGACGCGGCGGCGCTTGCCGGTGCCGGCGACCAGGGCCGCACCCATGGCGAGGGCCACACCGCCGGCGCCGAGCGCCCAGCTGGTGGCGGCGTCGGCACCGGTCTCGGCGAGCTCGCCGCCGGTGTTGGTGCTGCCGCCGTTGTTGCCGGAGCCGGTGTTGTTGTCGACGATCGGCGTGGTGGTGCCGCCGCCGTTCGGCTTGGTGTTGTTGTTGCCGCCGGTGCTGCCACCGGTGTTGCCGCCGGTGTTGCCACCGCCGGTGGAGCTCTTGACGATCTTCGACTCGACGAAGGCCGTGTCGGAGAAGACGTCCTCGTCCACGTTGCTGCCGCCGGCGCCGATGACGGCGATGTTGCCGGCCGGGGCACCCGCGGCGAACTTGACGCGGAGCTGGAGGCTCAGCTTGCCGGCCGGGATCTGGATGTCGTCGGTCAGCAGCGCGATGACGGCGCCGTCCTGGCCTTCGAGCTCCACGTTGTGCCAGGCACCCTGGTGGAAGATCTGGACCTTGACGTCCTTGGCGGCCAGCTTCTCGGCCTCGTCGGCGACGGCCAGGACGAGCACGTAGCTGTCCTGCGCCTTGCCCTTCGAGTTGTCGACCGTGTAGGTCAGGTTGGTCCAGTCGCCGCCGGCCTTGAAGGAGCTCGGGACACCGTTGATGCCGAGGACCGGGCCGGTCGCGACGAGGTCCTCCTCGTCGAACTCGTCCTGCGGCGCGGGGGCCGGGGCGGGCTTGGCGGCGGGCTTCGCCGGGGCCGGGGCCGGGGCGGGGTTCGCCGGGGTCTCGACGGCCGGAGCCGGGGCCTCGGCGGCGGGCTTGGCCTCCTGCGCCGGGGTCTCGGCGGCCGGAGCGGCGGCGTCGTCCTTCGGAGCGGCGTCCGGCGTGGTGACGGCCGGGGTCTGGGCCTCGTCGGCCATGGCCGGGGTGGCCATGAGGACGGTCGGACCGACCACAGCGGCGGCGGCCACGACGGCCATGCGCTTCAGCTTCACTGTTGCTTGTCTCCCCTTGTATGCGTTCGAGGCACGTGTTGCCCCGACCCCCCCCAACATCTTTTTTGAACACGATCAGAGTAATGGGCGCGTAAACCGATTTTCGGCCAAGGGACATCACGAATCGATACAGCCCGATGGAGAAAAGGGCTGAAACCGGCAGTAGGCGACCGGATTCTGGACGAGGCCTTTCGCTCAGCGGACTCGCTCGCTACTGTCCCCGCATCGAACGCCCCGTGGCAGCGCCGCCGCGGGAGCGCAGCCGGTGCCTTGGCCGCTACCGGCGGCCTCTCCGTGCGTCGCCGAGGGACCGGCAGCGCTGCACCGCGTGGGAGTCACCGCCGCTCACCTAATACAGAGGGAGAGGCGTCGTGACCGCGGAAACCTCCCAGACTCTCGACCGAGGGCTCAGAGTCCTCAAACTGCTCGCCGACACCGACCACGGTCTGACCGTCACCGAGCTCTCCAATCGACTCGGTGTCAACCGCACCGTCGTCTACCGCCTGCTCGCCACGCTGGAGCAGCACGCCCTGGTCCGCCGCGACCTCGGCGGCCGGGCCCGCGTCGGGCTCGGCGTGCTGCGCCTGGGCCGGCAGGTCCACCCGCTCGTGCGCGAGGCGGCCCTGCCCGCGCTGCGCTCCCTCGCCGAGGACATAGGGGCCACCGCGCACCTGACCCTCGTCGACGGGACCGAGGCGCTCGCCGTGGCCGTCGTGGAGCCCACCTGGACGGACTACCACGTGGCCTACCGGGCCGGCTTCCGCCACCCGCTGGACCGCGGCGCGGCCGGCCGGGCCATCCTGGCCGCCCGCCAGGGCTCGCTCATCGAGCCCGGCTACACCCTGACCCACGGTGAGCTGGAGGCGGGCGCGAGCGGCGCCGCCGCACCGCTCGTCGGGATCACCGGACTGGAGGGCAGTGTCGGCGTCGTGATGCTGGCCGACGCCGTGCCGGAGCGGGTCGGGCCCCGCGTGGTCGACGCGGCCCGCGAGGTCGCCGACGCGCTGCGCTGAGCCGCCGCCGGACGGCCGCCCTTCCGACCGCCCCCCGCGCCGGGCCGCCAGGCCGTCGCGGGGCGGCCGGAGCGGTCCGTCCCGGGCCCGGCGGGCGGGCCGGGGGCACCCGGGTCGGTAGATTGGCCGGGTGCTCTCTCGTCTCACACGTCTGCCGCGTCCCGCCGCCCTGGCCGTCTGCGCCGCGCCCGTCCTCGCGCTGTTCGCCGTCGCGGCGTTCGCGCCGCTGCCCTTCGTGGTGGCGGTCCCCGGGCCGACGGCCGACGTACTGGGCTCCGACCAGGGCAAGCCGGTGATCACCATCACGGGCGCCCCGGTCCGGGACACCAAGGGCCAGCTCCGGATGACCACCATCCGGGCCACCGGCCCCTCCTCGACGGTGAGGCTGCACCAGCTCGTCGACCACTGGTTCAAGACGGACGAGGCGGTCATGCCCAGGGAGTCGGTCTATCCCTCGGGCGGCAGCGACAAGCAGATCGAGAAGCACAACCTGGAGGAGATGACCAGGTCGCAGTCGGACGCCGCGGCCGCCGCCCTCGGCTACCTCAAGAGGGACCCCCAGGCCGTCAAGGTCGACCTGAACCTCGCCGACGTCGGCGGCCCGAGCGCCGGCCTCCTCTTCACCCTCGGCATCGTCGACAAGCTCGACGGCGACGGCAGCGGCGGCGAACTCACCGGCGGCCGCAGCATCGCCGGTACGGGGACCATCAGCGCCGACGGCAAGGTCGGCGCGGTCGGCGGCGTGGGCCTGAAGACGCAGGCCGCACGCCGCGACGGGGCGACCGTGTTCCTCGTGCCGAAGGCGGAGTGCTCGGACGCGAAGTCCGACCTCCCCGAGGGCCTCCGGCTGATCCCCGTCACTTCGCTGACCGACGCGGTGGACTCCCTGCGGGCGCTGAACCGGGACGAGAAGTCGGTGCCGTCCTGCTGAACGGGGGCTTCCGGTCGAGGCCGCGCCAGGACGGGAACACCAGCGGGCTGAGCGTGGCCGTGAAGTAGACGGCCGCGAAGGCCAGGAGGGCCGGGGTGATGCCGAGGGCGTCGACCAGCAGGCCCGCCGCGAGGCCGCCCATCGGCATGGCGAGCTCGCTGCCCGCCATGCTGACGCTGGAGACCCGGCTGCGCAGGTCCTCCGGCACGAGATCCGAGATCACGGTGGTCAGGATCGGGTTGAGCACGCCCACGGCCAGGCCGGACAGGGCCATGGTCACAGCGAGGGGCAGTGGGGTGTCCGTGAAGGCCGCGACCACGTAGCGGGTGGCCCCGGAGACGAGGAAGGCTCCCGCGAAAACCGCCCGGCGGGGGAAGCGCTCGCCCCACGCCCCGTAGAGCAGGGCGCCGAGGAGGGCGAAGCCGCCGAAGAGGGAGACCATCAGGCCGAGGGTGGCGGCGCCGCCGAGGTTGTCGCGGCCGTGGACCGGCAGGAGGACGGAGGACCAGCCCTGGTCCAGGCCGTTGGTCATCATCACCATCAGCGTGATGCCGAGGAGGAGCCGGGAGCGGGTCAGGAACCGCCAGCCCTCCGAGAGTTCCCTGCGGTACGAGGCGAACGAGGGCTTCTCCGCGGCGCGCTGGGGCTCGGCGGCCGGGACGCCGCGCAGGAAGACGGAGACCAGGAGGGCGGACGCGGCGAAGGTGGCCGCGTCCATGAGGAGGACCGTTTCGGCGCCGAAGGCCGTGATCAGTACGCCCGCCACCGCGGCCCCGATCATCCGGGCCCCGCGCGAGACCGCGTCGTACAGGCTCGCCGCCCGGGCGACGGTGGTGCCGGCGTGCTCGGCGAGGCTGGGCAGCAGGACGTAGCGGGCGGTCAGGCCCGGGGTGTGCACGAGGCCGCCGACGGCCATCAGCGCGCACAGCATCCAGAAGTCGAGGAGCCCCGCGTGGTGCAGGAGCGGGATCGCGCCGACCGACACGGCGCAGATCACGTCGGAGGCGGCGGAGACCCGGCGGCGGCCGATCCGGTCGATGACCGGGCCGCCGACCAGGGCGGCGACGACGATCGGGAGGGTGGCGCAGAAGGCGACGACCCCGGCCCGGCCGGCGCTCCCGGTGGTCTGGAGCACGAACCACGGGACGCCGATCAGGGTGAGGGAACTCCCGGCGATGGAGATGGTGTTGGCGGCCAGGACCGCCGTGAAGGGCCGGCGGCTCATGCGGCGCGGTGCCGGATGCGGGCGTGCGCGGGGGGAGCCTGGATCAGGCGGGTGCCGACGGCCACCAGGGCCTCGCCGAGCCGGCTGCGCAGGGTGGGGGCGGTGGCGGCGGCTTCACGGGCGAGGCGCCAGGCGGCCGCTTCGGCGGTCAGTTCGGCCGAGCGGGCGGTGTGTATCAGGGCGTGCGGGAAGGCGTGCGTGAAGGCGTGCATGGCAGGACTCCTTCTGGGTGAACGCGAGGGGTGGGGGTCAGGCGTTGCCGCGGCGCGGGAAGGCGTGCGTGTGGAAGCGGACCGTCTCCGCGTCCTCGGCCTGCGGCAGGTCCCGGTAGCTGTTGACCAGCTCGTGCATCCTGTGGATCAGCTCGTGGCTCTGGGCGGGGGTCAGGCGCAGCGTGAAGTCGCTGAGGTCCGACGAAGCCCGCCATTCCTTGGGCCAGTTGTGGGAGTCACCGAGCCAGGTGCCGAGCTCCTGGGTGTGGATCGTCGCGATCTCGTGGAGGAAGGCGTCGGCGGCGCCGCGCGTCTGCGGGTCGCTGTCGTCGAACATCAGCGACTCGTCGAAGGCCGTGCCGTCGTGGGCGGCCTTCCACCAGCGCTCGCGGCCCTTGCCGTGCCCGGGCGCGTCCTCGACGAAGCCGTGCGCGGCGAGCCGGCGCAGGTGGTAGCTGGTCGAGCCGCTGGACTCGCCGAGCCGCTCCGCCAGCCGGGAGGCGGTGGCGGGTCCGTCGTGGCGCAGGGCGGCGAGCATGCGCATGCGCAGGGGGTGGGCGAGGCCGCGCAGGGAGCGGGCGTCGAGCGTCCGGACCGTGGGCTGCGGCGACCCCGGGGAGGTGCCGGCGTTCTTCTCGGGCATGGCTCAACCGTAAGGTTGCAAAGGATTCTCTGCAAGGGTTTCTTTGCAACCTTCTCTTTGCATGCCCGGGGAGGGGGCTCAGCTGTCCGCGGCCGCCTGTTCCACCAGGGGGATGATCCGCAGCGGGACCGGGTTCTCCATCACGATCGCCGTCGACGCCCGCACGATCCCCTCGAAGCCGACCACCCGGTCGATCACCCGCTGGAGGTCGGCGTTCGACCGCGCCACCAGCCGGCACAGCATGTCCCCGTGCCCGGTGGTCGTGTGCAGCTCCAGCACCTCCGGCACCCCCGCCAGGTGGGCCCGTACGTCCGCCCCCTGCCCCTGCTTGATCTCCAGCGTGGCGAACGCCGTCACCGGATACCCCAGTGCCGTCGGGTCGACCTGCGGGCCGAAGCCGCGGATGACCCCGCTCGACTGGAGCCGGTCCAGCCGCGCCTGCACCGTCCCGCGCGCCACCCCGAGCCGGCGCGAGGCCTCCAGGACCCCGATGCGCGGCTCGCGCGCCAGCAGGACGATGAGGCGCCCGTCGAGTTCGTCGATGCCCATGGAAACCTTCCCCGGATCGGCTGGTCATACTGCACAGATCTCTCAGCCATGCTGGGGCTTCGCTGGGCATTCTGTACAGCGGAAAGGGAAACTATTGCGCAGCTTGCGGAAGAGCGGGAATCTGCGCTCATGACTGAGACCCTGGACACCACCCCGCAGACCGCGCGTGAGGCAGACCCCTTCCCGGTGAAGGGCATGGACGCGGTCGTCTTCGCCGTCGGCAACGCCAAGCAGGCCGCGCACTACTACTCGACCGCCTTCGGCATGAAGCTCGTGGCCTACTCCGGACCGGAGAACGGCAGCCGCGAGACCGCCAGCTACGTCCTGACCAACGGCTCCGCCCGCTTCGTCCTGACCTCGGTCATCAAGGCGACCACGGACCACGGCCGGTTCATCGCCGAGCACGTCGCCGAGCACGGCGACGGCGTCATCGACCTCGCCATCGAGGTCCCCGACGCCCGCGCGGCCTACGCGTACGCCGTCGAGCAGGGCGCGCGCGGCCTGGACGAGCCGTACGAGGTCAAGGACGAGAACGGCACCGTCGTGCTCGCCGCGATCGCCACCTACGGCCAGACCCGCCACACGCTCGTCGAGCGCGTCGACTACACCGGCCCCTACCTGCCCGGCTACACGGCCGTCGAGCCGATGGTGGCCCCGCCGGCCAAGCGGACCTTCCAGGCGATCGACCACTGCGTCGGCAACGTCGAGCTGGGCCGCATGAACGAGTGGGTCTCGTTCTACAACAAGGTCATGGGCTTCACGAACATGAAGGAATTCGTGGGCGACGACATCGCGACCGAGTACTCGGCGCTGATGTCCAAGGTGGTCGCGGACGGCACCAAGAAGGTGAAGTTCCCGATCAACGAGCCGGCGATCGCGAAGAAGAAGTCGCAGATCGACGAGTACCTGGAGTTCTACAACGGCCCCGGTGTCCAGCACATCGCGCTGGCCTCGAACGACATCGTCGCGACCGTGCGGACCATGCGGGCCGCGGGTGTGGAGTTCCTGTCCGTGCCGGACGCGTACTACGACACCCTCGGCGAGTGGGTCGGCGACACCCGCGTGCCGATCGACGAGCTGCGCGAGCTGAAGATCCTCGCGGACCGCGACGAGGACGGCTACCTGCTGCAGATCTTCACCAAGCCGGTGCAGGACCGCCCGACGGTGTTCTTCGAGATCATCGAGCGGCACGGGTCGATGGGCTTCGGCAAGGGCAACTTCAAGGCCCTGTTCGAGGCGATCGAGCGGGAGCAGGAGAAGCGCGGCAACCTGTAGGCCGCGCGGGTCTTCCGGGTCTCACGGCCCCGCCGGACGACTCCGGCGGGGCCGTTCCGCTCGCGCGGGGCCGTTTCCCCGGGGCGGGGCCGTTCCCCGGGGCGGGGCCGGGTCGCGCGGCGGCGACGGGGGTGCCGCTGCGCGGGCTGCTCCCCGCCCCGCCCTTCGCCCGTTCCCCGGGGCTCCGCCCCGGACCCCCTGGGGGCGGAGCCCTGGGGGTACCTCCCAGCGGTAGCTGGGGGAGGAACGGTGGAAGGGCGGGTAGGGGACGGCCCCGCGCAGCGGGCGGCTACGGGGCGGTCGGCTTCGGCTTCGGCTTCGGCGCGGCGGGCTTCGGCTTCGCCGCCGCCGGCTTCGGCTTCGCCGCCGCAGGCCTCGGCTTCGGGAGTTCCGGCGCCACCCACGGCGTGCGCGGCTGCATGTTCTCCGGGCCGCCCGGCGGAGGCTGGCCGATGGAGGCCAGCGCCTCCTTCGCCAGGGGCCCCCGGACCGGCGAGAAGACCGGGTTCGTGCGCAGCGCCGTCTGAAGGCTCCGGCGGGCCGCCGCCTCGTCGCCCACGGCCCGTTCGATCATCGCCCGATGGTAGGAGAAGTCGGCGTTCCGCATGCCGAGGTCCGTCGCCTTCTTCGCGTACTCCAGCGCCTGCGCGTCGTCGCCGTCCTTGTGCAGGGCCCACCCCAGCGCGTCGGCCACCTGCACGTTCTTGTGCCGCTCCCACTCCGCCGACAGGCGGCGTACGGCCTGCGACGGATCCCCGTGGTCCGCCTCGTACAGGCCGAGCACGACCTCCTCGTTGACCCCGTTCGCCCCGCCCGCCGCCGCCAGCACCGACAGCGACCGGAACTGCGCCCGTGCCTCCTCCGGCCGCTCCAGCGACTCCAGCAGCTCGCCCAGCTCCAGCGCCAGCCGCGGCACCGGCGTGCGCCCCAGCGCCAGCCGGTAGTCGCGTACGGCCTCCCCGCCCCGCCCCAGCGCGGCCAGCGCCCGGGCCCGCCCGCCCAGCGCGTCACCCTGCGCCGGGTCGGTGCGCAGCGCGGCCTCGTACTGGCGCAGCGCCTCGGCCGGATCGCCGCGCTCCCACGCCAGCTCCCCGAGCCGGAACAGCACGTACGCCTTCTCCGCCGGGGACTTCGCCTCCCCGGCCGCCGCCTCCAGCGCCACCACCGCGTCCTCGCGCCAGCCGCGGTCCCGGTACACCTGGGCGGCCCTCAGGTGCGCGGCCAGGCCCGGCCGGAGCTCCATCAGCCGGTCCATCGCCCGCTGCGCCGCCTTGTAGTCGCCGAGGCCCGTGTACGCGTCCACCAGCACCGGGTACGCCGTCCAGCGCCGCGGCGCCTGCGCCCGCACCAGCTCGCCCCACTTCTTCGCCGTCCCGAAGTCCCGGCGGGCGCCGGCCAGCGCGCCCATGCCCGTCATCGCGTCGAAGTTGCCCTTCTCGGCGGGGCGGACCTCCAGCGAGCGCTTCAACGCCTTCTCCGCCTTCGGGTACCAGGAGGAATCAGCCGTCCGCCGCGCCTGCTCCAGGTACGCCGAGCCGAGCACCGCCCACGAAGCGTCGTCGTCGGCGTGCGCGGCCACCCATTTCTCCCGGTCGGCCACCAGCGCCGTCAGGTCCACCGCCGCCGCCGGGGCGCCCATGCCCACCGCCGACGCGGCGCGTTCGCTCGGCCCCGGTGGGCGGGCGTCGTCACCGGTACGGGCCGGGCGGATCAGCAGGGCCCCGGCGATCAGGACCACCGCGACCGCGGCCGCCACGACCGTCTTGCGGCCGGTGAACGTCACGGGCGGCGCGGGCTGCTGCGATTGCTCGTCGAAACCGTGCATGCGCTCACTGTGCGTCAATATGAAGAGCCCGCCGAGGTGTCCGAAGCCGGTCGCGGCCGTGTTCACACCGATGGCCCCGGCTGCCACTGTGGCCCCATGGACGACGATCTCATCGCGCGACTCCGCGAAGGCCTCCCGGACGGGGCGCTGCTGACCGACCCTCAGGTGGCCGCCTCCTACGCCCACGACACGGCCGGCTTCTGCGCCGCCGGCACCCCCGCCGCCGTCGTCCTGCCACGGACGGTGGAGCAGGTGCGGCACGTCATGCGCACCGCCACCGCCCTACGGGTCCCCGTGGTCCCGCAGGGCGCCCGTACGGGCCTCTCCGGGGCCGCCAACGCCTCCGACGGCTGCATCGTGCTGTCCCTCGTCAAGATGGACCGGATCCTGGAGGTCTCCACCGTCGACCGGATCGCCGTCGTCGAGCCCGGCGTGGTCAACGCCGTCCTCTCGCGGGCCGTGGCCGAACGGGGCCTCTACTACCCGCCCGACCCCTCCAGCTGGGAGCAGTGCACCATCGGCGGCAACATCGGCACCGCGTCCGGCGGGCTGTGCTGCGTGAAGTACGGGGTCACCGCCGAGTACGTTCTCGGCCTCGACGTGGTCCTGGCCGACGGGCGGCTCCTGAGCACGGGGCGGCGTACCGCCAAGGGCGTCGCCGGGTACGACCTGACGCGGCTGTTCGTCGGCTCCGAGGGCACGCTCGGCGTGGTCGTCGGGGCCGTCCTGGCACTGCGCCCGGCGCCGCCCCGGCAGCTGGCGCTCGCCGCCGAGTTCCCCTCGGTGGCGGCCGCCTGCGAGGCCGTCTGCGCCGTCATGGAGGCGGGCCTGACCCCGTCGCTGCTGGAACTGATGGACCGTACGACCGTCCGCGCCGTCAACGCCCTCGGGAAGATGGGCCTGCCCGAGAGCACCGAGGCGCTGCTGCTCGCCGCCTTCGACACCCCGGACGCGCCCGCCGACCTGGAGGCCGTCGGCAGGCTGTGCGCCGCCGCCGGGGCGAGCGCCGTCGTCCCCGCCGAGGACGAGGCGGAGTCGGAACTGCTGCTCCAGGCCCGCCGGATGTCCCTCACCGCCCTGGAGGCGCTGCGCCCGGCGACGATGATCGACGACGTGTGCGTACCGAGGTCGCGGCTCGCCGGGATGCTGGAGGGGACGGCCGCCATCGCGAAGGAGTACGACCTGCTCATCGGCGTCTGCGCGCACGCCGGTGACGGCAACACCCACCCGGTGGTCTGCTTCGACCCCGCCGACGAGAACGAGACGCGGCGGGCCCGGGAGTCCTTCGACGCGATCATGGCCCTGGGGCTGTCCCTGGGCGGGACGATCACCGGGGAGCACGGCGTCGGGGTGCTGAAGAAGGAGTGGCTGGCCCGGGAACTCGGGCCGGTCGGGCTGGAGATGCAGCGGGCCGTGAAGCAGGCCTTCGACCCGCTCGGGCTGCTGAATCCCGGCAAGCTCTTCTGACCCGGCCGCCCCTTCGCCGCCCTTCCCGGTCTCCGTGGCCTTCCCGGGCTTCCCGGTCTCCTCGGCCTTCCCGGGCTTCCCGGTCTCCTCCGTGCCCCCGGTCCGCGCGGGCGATCGGTGCCGGGTGCGCGTCACAGGTCGCCGCCGTCCGCGGAGTCGTCCGACGGCCACGGGTCGCGCAGCCACAGTTCGTCGGCGGGGGTGGGGGTGAGCAGGTCGGCCAGGGCGGCGTCCAGGCCGAGCAGCTCCGCCTCCGTCCCCGGCGGGACCACGCGCAGGGTGCGCTCCAGCCAGGCCGACACCGCGCAGGCCGGGGCCTCCAGGAGGGCGTCGCCGTCGGGGGAGCTCAGTGCCATGCACAGGACGGACCGGTTGTCGATCTTCGTGGGCCAGATCCGGACGTCTCCGTGGCCGCACGGGCGGAACACCCCCTCGACGAGCAGCTCGCGGGCGAACGTCCAGTTGACCGGGGTGCTGGAGCCGGTGTGGAAGGTGACGTGGACGGCGTACGGGTCGTCGGTGAGGTAGAGCAGCTTCGCCGGGACGGGGATGCTGCGCTCGGGGGACAGGACCAGCTTCAGTTCCAGTTCGCGCTCGATGACGGGGTGGTGCATGGCGGCCTCACTTCGGTGCGTTCGCTTGCGGACGCGGGACGCGTTTCGCCCCGCACGGGGAGAGAGCTCCCTCGTGCCCGGGTATGACGCGGGTTTCCGCACCGAATGTCAGGTTGGCCGAAATCTGTCGGCTGACCGGAATGCGTCGGCTGGGGTGGGGGCGGGGCCAGGTTCGCCCGAACGCTTGGAATCTCCCGTTACCCGACCTGCCGGGCGGGGGTTCTTGGCTATGGTCCTCCCCTTGGGTCCTCCCCTGCACAAGCCTCAAGCCACGATCGGAGTTGGGGACATTGACGGCCTCCCCTGGTGACGGAGTGCACGCCGCCCGCGAGGGTTACTACCCCGACCCGTCCATCCCCGGGTACGTCCGGTACTGGAACGGCGCGTCCTGGGTCCCGGGTACGAGCCGTCCCGCCGCCGTTCCCGCTGCCGTCCGGGTGGAGGAGACGGGGCCGGTCTTCCTGGACGAGACCTCGATGGCGGAGGCCCCTCCGGACCCGGGGCCGGCGCCGCGGCCCCCGGCCGGATGGGACCCCGCCGGTTCCGTCGGCTCCGCTGCGGCGCGGGTCCGCGACGCGGCTCCCGGCCCCGCGTGGGACTCGGGCCCGCAGGCGGGCGGCGGCCAGGGCGGGGGCTGGAGCGCCGAGGGCGGTGCCGCCGCGGGGCCGGGCGACGCCCCCGCGCGGGAGTGGGGCTCCGGGGCGGGCCGGGAGCCCGGACGAGGGGCGGGCGACCCGGCGGAGGACCGGGGCTCCGGCCCCGCCCCCGCGAGCGCGCCCCGGCCCGCAGGCGGGGCGGGGCAGGGCGGCTGGCAGGTCGACCCCGCCCACCAGGCCGGCTTCGGCGGCCCCCGCGACGCGCGGGTGTCCTGGGGCGACCCGGCGGAGTCCGAGCCCGCCCGGCCCGCCGGGATCTCCCTGGCCCGGCCCGCCCCGGCGCCCGCCGCCACCGCCCGGCGGCTCCCGGCGCAGGCCGCCGCCGAGAGCGTCGGCATCCTCTCGGCCCGGCCGCCCGCCTGGCCCGACGCCCCCGGCGCGGGCACCTCGGGGCTCACCTCCAGCTGGCCGGAGGCCGTACCGGACGCCCCGCCGCGGCGCCCGGAGCCCGCCCCCGCGCGGCCGGAGCCCGCGCGTCACGCCCCGGGGCGTCCGGCCGACGCGGCACCGGCGTACCCGGTGTACGAGGAGCCCCCGCCCGCCCGGCCCCAGCCCCGCCCGGCCGCCCCCGCACCGGAGCCCCCCGCACCGGAGCCCCCCGCGCCGCGGCCCCGCGCCTCCGCCCCCGCGTCCCCGCCCGAGGCCTCCGCGCCCGCGCGCCCGCGGCCCCGTACGGCCGCCCCGCCGGAGCCGCCCGCCCCCGCCCCCGCCCAGGAGGCGTCGGCGGCGGCAGCCGCAGCCGCAGCCGCGTCCGGGCCCGTCCGGGAGGACAGCCGGGCCGTGTTCGAGCGGATGGCGGAGCGGGCCGCGCGGCCCGCCGGGCTGGGGCGGCGGGGGACCGCCCGGCTGCTGGACTCCCTCGCGTACGCCGCCGTCACCGCGGCCGTCGCGCTGCCCCTCGTACCCCGGATGACGGCCCATCTACAGGCCAAGGTGGAGGCGGCCCAGGCCAGCGGGCGCACCACCACCGTGTGGCTGCTCGACGCCACCACCGCCGGGCAGCTGGGCCTCGTACTCGGTGCCGTGCTGCTCTTCGGCCTCCTCTACGAGGCGCTCCCCACCGCCCGCTGGGGCCGTACCCCGGGCAAGAAGCTGCTCGGCGTGCGCGTCCTGGCCACCGCCACCCTCCGCCCGCCCGGCTTCGGCGCGGCCCTGCGCCGCTGGCTCGTGTACGCCTTCCTGGGGCTGCCGGGCAGCCTGTGGTGCCTGGTGGACCGGCCCCGCCGGAGGGCCTGGCACGACCTGGCGGCGAGCACGTACGTGACCCGCTGACCCGCTGACCCGCCCGCTGACCCCGACCCCGGCCCCGGCCCGCGCCGCGCCCCCCGCCGTGCACGCCCCGGCCCCGGCCCGGCCTCGCCGGGGCCGGTGCCCCGGATGGACGCCGCCGCGTTGCGGGGAGGGCGGACCCGGGTTGCACTCGGGCCATGAGCACCGACCAGCCGCCGCCGGGCGAGCGGCCCGAGGACGATCCGTTCCTCAAGAAGCCCCAGGAGCCGCCGCCCCCGTCGGGCGGTTCGCCGTACGGCTCGCCGCCACCGCCCCCGGGTGGCGGCGGCTACCCCCCGCCTCCCCCGCCCCCCGGCGGTTATCCGCCGCCGCCCCCGCCCCCGTACGGCGGCGGCGGGCCCGGAGACCCGTACGGCGGGGGCGGCGGCTACGGCATGCCCGACCCGCTCGCCGGGATGCCCCCGCTCGCCGACTTCGGCAAGCGGCTCGGGGCGCGCGTGATCGACCTGCTCATCGTCGGGATCCCGCTCTTCCTCATCCAACTGCCGTTCGGCACCAGCCGCTACGTCGTGGACACCGACCGGGGCGAGGACGTCAGCGAGGTCATCTCCAGGTCGTACGGCGGCACCGGTCTGGTGTGGACGCTGATCGCGATCGTCGCGTACGTCGGCTACGACTGGTGGTTCACGCGCAAGAACGGCCAGACCGTGGGGAAGAAGGCCCTCGGCCTGCGCGTCGCGATGCTCAACGACGGCAGCGTGCCCCCTTCGGGCGCCGCGCTCGGCCGCGCCGCCGTGCTGTGGGTGCCGACGCTGCTGTGCTGCTTCTGCCTGTGGCCGCTCGCGCTGATCGTGTCGATGCTCGTCGACAAGCCGTACCGGCAGGCGCTCCACGACAAGGTCGCCAAGACGGTGGTGGTCACCTCGACCTGAGGCGAGTGGTACGAGGGCACGCGCGGGCGGCCGACCCCGGTGGGGGCGGCCGCCCGCGCCGGTGTCCGGTCAGTGGTGGACGGGGTGGTCCGCGGAGGCCGTCCGCGGCTCGGGCGCCCGGGAGGCACCCGTCCCCGCCGCCGTCCCGCCCCGCGCGGCGGAGTCCCCGGCGGCCCGCCCCGCGCCGCCCTGCCCGGCCGCCCGCCGCGCGGCGTGGCGGCCCCGCCGGCGGGGGATCGGCACGGTGAGCGCGACCAGCAGCCCGAGGGCGAGCGCGGCGGCGGCGATGACCGCGACTCCGATCCCGGTGCTCGTCTGCGAGAGCAGCAGCATGGCGATCGTCGACGCGACGACGGTGGCGGAGCCGTAGGCGAGCTGTGCGGCAGTCGGACGCGGCATGGCTTCTTCCGTCCTCAAGGCGTGGAGGGGGGAGTCGCCTCAACAGTTCGCGCACGCGTCAAGTGACTCCCGTAGGGCATGCCCGGACGGAGCAACAGGTAAGCGTGACCTTACCCACGGTGCCGGGGCACGGAGGGGCGCACGGCGTCGCACGGCCGGTCGCAACACGCCCGGCGGTGGAGAACAAGTGGAGCCCTTCGCCCCGGATGGGCCCGTATGACGGCGGAACGTCCGAATAGCGGAACTCGCTGACCGCATAGTGCAGTTGTAAGGAAGAAGTCAAGGTCTGTCTTTTCTTTGGACTCTCCGGTCAAATGTCGTCACTTGAGACGCGCGCCGCGCGGAACCCCCCGCTCCTAAGGAGACGTTCCGACCTACGTCGCGGCCGCGGGAGGGGAACGACATCAAGTGACCGGAAACTCCACCAGGCGTCGCGCGCTGCGCGCCGCCGCCGTCGGCGTGACCATGGCCGCGACCGCGGCCTCGGGCGCCTTCTTCACCACGGCGCAGGCCGACACCAGTTGGGGCGGCGCTCCCGCCGCCGACAAGCAGGACCCGAGCTCCCCCGCGAAGGAGCAGGTCCAGCACAACCTCGAAACCCCGTTCAGCAAGCAGAACGCGCAGGCGCGCGAAGCGGCCCTCGACCAGGTGCTGGCGGGCAAGAAGAACGTCGAGCAGCGCGGTGCCTCGAAGGTCGTCAAGCTCGACGACAAGAAGTACGTCGAGCTGGGCCGCGAGAAGACCGACAAGATCTTCACGATCCTCGTCGAGTTCGGCGACCAGGTCGACAACACGACCATGCACGACCCGGACGGCCCGGAGGGCCCGAAGCCGGCCGAGCCGAAGTACGGCGGCACCCCCGGCCCGCTGCACAACACGATCGCGCAGCCCGACCGCGCGATCAACAACAGCACGGCCTGGCGCAAGGACTACAGCCGCGAGTACTTCCAGGACCTGTACTTCGGTACGGGTCAGGGCAAGGAGTCGCTGAAGACCTACATGGAGAAGACCTCCTCGGGCCGTTACTCGGTCGAGGGCGAGGTCTCCGACTGGGTCAAGGTCCCGTACAACGAGGCCCGTTACGGCTCGAACTTCTGCGGCCAGTCGAACTGCTCCAACGTGTGGGACACCGTCCGCGACGGCGTCACCGCGTGGACGGAGGCCCAGAAGAAGGCCGGCAAGACCGACGCCCAGATCAAGGCCCAGCTGGCGCAGTACGACCAGTGGGACCGCAACGACTTCGACGGCGACGGCAACTTCAACGAGCCCGACGGCTACATCGACCACTTCCAGATCGTCCACGCGGGCGAGGACGAGTCGGCCGGCGGCGGCGCGCAGGGCAAGACCGCGCTGTGGGCGCACCGCTGGTACGCGTACGGCACGGACGTCGGCAAGACCGGCCCGGAGAACAACAAGGCCGGCGGCACCCAGATCGGCGACACCGGCATCTGGGTCGGCGACTACACGGTGCAGCCGGAGAACGGCGGCCTGGGCGTCTTCGCGCACGAGTACGCCCACGACCTCGGTCTGCCGGACCTCTACGACACCTCCGGTGGCGGCGAGAACTCGGTCGGCTTCTGGTCCCTCATGTCCGCGGGCTCCTGGCTCGGCCAGGGCAAGGACTCCATAGGCGACCTCCCGGGCGACATGACCGCCTGGGACAAGCTCCAGCTGGGCTGGCTGAACTACGACACGGCCAAGGCCGCGACGAAGTCCACCCACAAGCTGGGTGTGGCGGAGTACAACACCAAGGACAAGCAGGCGCTGGTCGTCGAGCTGCCGAAGAAGCAGGTCAAGACCGACATCGTCGCTCCCGCCGAGGGCTCCTCGCAGTGGTGGAGCCAGATGGGTGACGACCTCAAGAACACCCTGACCCGCTCGGTCGACCTGACGGGCAAGAAGTCCGCCGCCCTCTCCCTCAAGGGCTGGTGGGACATCGAGGCCGACTACGACTTCCTCTACACCGAGGTGTCCACGGACGGCGGCGCCACCTGGACCGCGCTGGCCGGCACCGCCGACGGTGCGGCCATCCCGGCCGACGCCTCCGGCAGCCCGTCGCTGACCGGTGTCTCCGGCGCCTGGAAGTCCCTGAACTTCCCGCTGGACGCCTACGCGGGCAAGAAGGTCGACCTCCGCTTCCGCTACCAGACGGACGGCGGCGCGGGCGGCAAGGGCTTCACGGCCGACGCCGTCACCCTCACCGCGGACGGCGCCCCGCTGTTCACCGACGGCGCCGAGAACGGCGACAACGGCTGGACCGGCAAGGGCTTCGAGCGGATCGGCGCGGGCTTCACCAAGGAGTACCCGCAGTACTACATCGTGGAGAACCGCCGCTACGTCTCGTACGACTCCACCCTCAAGGTGGGCCCGTACAACTTCGGCTGGGCCAACACCAAGCCGGGCTGGGTCGAGCACTACCCGTACCAGGACGGCCTGCTGATCTGGCTGTGGGACAAGTCCCAGAAGGACAACAACACCAGCCAGCACCCGGGCCAGGGCCTGATCCTGCCGGTCGACGCCAACGCCAAGCCGATGAAGTGGTCGGACGGCACGCTGCTGCGGAACAAGATCCAGCCGTACGACGCCACGTTCAGCGCGTACTCCACGGACGCGTTCACCCTGCACAAGAACGGCGAGTCGCTCTTCGTCAAGCCGAAGCCCGCGAACCTGGCCTTCGACGACCACAAGGGCAAGTACTACTACGACGAGAACCCGACCGGCTCGGTGAAGGTCGCTGACACCAACACCAAGATCAAGATCGCGAAGGAGACCTACGACGGCCTCCAGATGACGATCGAGGTCGGCCCCTCCGTCAAGTAATCCGGCAAAGCCGCAGGTCACAACATGATCGGCCGTCGCCCCCTAGCGGGCGGCGGCCGATCGCGTTTAGATGCGTGGGCGACTGTTCTTATTGACGGGGGAGCTGAAGATCATGCCCGGTGGAGGTTTCGTCAGATTGCCAGGCGGCAGCGTGGTGGTCGCGCTCACGCTGCCCAGGCCGTCCGGCGAGGGCGGAGACGTACGCGTACTGGTGCACGCCGTGAACCGGGCCCGCGCCCTGACCAGGCTGCGGAACCTCGGAATGCGGGCCGTGTACCTGCGGGGCAACGCGCAGCCCCCCACCCCGGACGAGATCACCGCCGTCCTCCACCACCCGGACGGCCTCCTGTGGCGCTGCGCCCCGGACCGCGAACAGGAACTCTGGCACCCGATCCGCGCCCTCCTGGGCGGCGCGGGCTAGCGCCGGATGCTCTGCAGCAGCTCGCCGGTCTCGTCGACGATCCAGAAGCCCCAGCCGTTGCGGTTGGGCTTCACGTGGGGTTTGAGGGCTTGCAGGACGGCTGCGGCCGCCCCGCTTGGGGTCTTGTAGTGGCCGGCGCCGGGTGCACCCGTGGCGATGGTGAGGTTTTCGGTGAGCGGGTCGTAGAAGCCGCTCACGCGGGCGCCGGCGTAGACGGCGTGGACGGGTACGACTCCCTGCGGGGGTGCGGCCGGGGAGGGGGCAGGTGACTGCTCCGGCCCCGGGCCCTGCTGCTGGAACCGGTCCAGGAGGCGGCGAACGGCTTCGCCGGGCGACACCTCCCAGGCCAGCGCGAGCAGCTCGATCCTGTCGTGGGTCGTGGGGTCGACGTCGATCTTTGCGGTCTGCATACCCTCACGGTAGCCCACGCGGTGAGCGTTGAGTAGAGAATTCTAGAAATCGTTCTCGATTTTACTCACCAGGTGCCGCGGTGAGGGATCCGACCAGGGTCACCCCGGCCGTACGGAGCTCCTCCAGGGCCTTCTCGGTCGTGTGGGGGGCCACGGCGGCCGTCAGGTCCAGCAGGACGCGGGTGGTGAAGCCGGCGCGGGCCGCGTCGAGGGCGGTGGCCTTGACGCAGTGGTCGGTGGCGACGCCGACCACGTCGACCTCGCTCACGTGCCGGTCGCGCAGCCACTCGGCGAGGCCCCGGCCGTTCTCGTCGGCGCCCTCGAAACCGCTGTACGCGGCCTCGTACGCGCCCTTGTCGAAGACGGCGGCGACCGCCCCGGAGGCGACGGCGGGAGCGAAGTTCGGGTGGAACCCGACGCCCTCGGTCCCGGCGACGCAGTGCACCGGCCAGGAGGTCTCGTAGTCGGGCTCGGCCGGGGGCCGGGCGAAGTGGGACCCGGGGTCGACGTGGTGGTCGCGCGTGGCGACGACGTGCCGGTAGCCGGGGGTGGTCTGCCCGATCAGCTCGGTGATCGCGGCGGCGACGTCGGCCCCGCCGGTGACCGCGAGGCTGCCGCCCTCGCAGAAGTCGTTCTGTACGTCGACGACGATCAGTGCGCGGTGCATGTCGCGTGTCCTTAGGTAGACGGTGGTGTACGGCGGAATCCTGCGGGGGCTCTTCCCCCGGCCTCCCGCGCCTCAAGCCCCGCCGGGCCCGGGTTCTGCCGGGCGGCCGGCCCGCCTCCGGCGCGGGCGGCGCGTCGGAGGCGGGCCCGGCACGTCAGGAGACGAGCTCCGTCGGGAGGACGGCCTCGCCGCGCGAGAGCTGGGTCGCCGAGAGGGGGAGGCCGGCGCGCGCCGCGCGGTGGCGGTCCCGGGCCGCGTCCAGCGGCTCGCGGGCGACCACCTCGCCCGCCTTCACCAGCTGTACCAGCAGCTGCGAGCCGGCCAGCGCGGCCGGCACCGGCCCGGTGCCGACGACCTCCGCCTCCGCCACCCCGTCGGCGTCCAGCCTCCGCGCCGCCCACTTGCGCCCGCCGACGGACGTCTTGCCGCCGGAGGACTTCTTGGCCACCGGCACCAGCGGCGCCTTCGGGTCGGCCGAGGCGGCCCGCGCGACGAGCTTGTAGACCATCGAGCACGTAGGGTGCCCGCTGCCGGTCACCAGCTGCGTGCCCACCCCGTACGCGTCCACCGGAGCCGCCGCCAGCGAGGCGATGGCGTACTCGTCCAGGTCGGAGGTGACCACGATCCGGGTGTCCGTCGCGCCCAGCTCGTCCAGCTGCTGCCGCACCCGGTGCGCGACCAGCAGCAGGTCGCCGGAGTCGATCCGGACCGCGCCGAGGTCCGTCCCGGCGACCTCCACCGCGGTCCGCACGGCCTCGGCGACGTCGTACGTGTCCACCAGCAGGGTGGTCCCGCCGCCCAGCGAGGCCACCTGCGCGGTGAAGGCGTCCCGCTCGCTGTCGTGCACCAGGGTGAAGGCGTGCGCGCTGGTGCCGACCGTCGGGATCCCGTACCGGAATCCGGCCGCCAGGTCGGAGGTGGAGGTGAAGCCGCCGACGTACGCGGCCCGCGAGGCGGCCACGGCGGCCAGCTCGTGGGTGCGCCGCGCGCCCATCTCGATCAGGGGGCGGTCGCCGGCCGCCGAGGCCATCCGGGAGGCCGCCGCCGCGATCGCCGAGTCGTGGTTCAGGATCGACAGGATCACGGTCTCCAGCAGCACGCACTCGGCGAAGCTGCCCTCGACCCGCAGGACCGGCGATCCGGGGAAGTAGACCTCGCCCTCGGGGTAGCCCCAGATGTCACCCGAGAAGCGGTACGACGCCAGCCAGTCCAGCGTCCGCATGTCGACGACCGCCCGCTCCCGCAGGAACTCCAGCACCGCGCTGTCGAAGCGGAAGTTCTCCACGGCGTCCAGCACGCGTCCGGTACCGGCCACCACTCCGTAGCGCCGTCCCTCGGGCAGCCGCCGGGTGAAGACCTCGAAGACCGAGCGGCGTTCGGCGGTGCCGTTGGCCAGGGCGGCCTGCAGCATCGTGAGCTCGTAGTGATCCGTGAAGAGCGCTGTCGACGGCACGTCCACCGGCAGGCCCAGGTCCGCAGGGTTCATGTCACGGATGCTAGCGCACATTTCGTCAAAGTGACGAGATGGGGGAGCCCGTTTGTGCGACCGGCCCTCCGCAGTGGCAGCATGGGACAAGTGAGTGTTGCTCCCATTGAGATCGAACGCACCGAATCGGCCGAGGAGACCTTCGCCGTCCCCGAACCCGACGTCCCGTGGGTGACCCTGGTGCACAACGACCCGGTCAACCTCATGAGCTACGTGACGTACGTGTTCCAGGCGTACTTCGGCTACCCCAAGGACAAGGCGACCAGACTGATGCTCGACGTCCACAACAAGGGCAGGGCGGTCGTCTCCAGCGGCACCCGCGAGGAGATGGAGCGCGACGTGCAGGCCATGCACGGCTACGGGCTCTGGGCGACGCTGTCGCAGGACCGCGGCTGATGGGCGGCACGTTCGAGCCCCTGAAGGGCGGCGGGGCGGCCGTGGCCCTGGACGAGATCGAGATCTCCATCCTGCGTTCCCTGGCCGTGCAGCTGCTGGAGCTGATCGGCCCGGGCGCACCGGAGCCCGACGCGGACGCCGACCCGCTGGCCGTGCTGTTCGCCTCCGACGGCCCCACCGAGCCGCCGTCCGACCCGGCGCTGGCCCGCCTGTTCCCGGACGCGTACGGGGGCCCCGCCGGTGCGGAGGGCGGGGAGGACCCGGAGGAGCTGCGGGCCCGCTCGGCGGAGTTCCGGCGCTTCACCGAGAACGACCTGCGCACCCGCAAGCGGGAGGACGCGCTGGCCGTCGTCCGCAGCCTCGACTCCCTCACCCCGGCCGGCGACGGCGCGGCGGTGCTGGAGCTGACCGGGGAGCTGCCGCTGCGCTGGCTCGGCGCGCTCAACGACCTGCGGCTGACCATCGCGGCCCGGCTCGACATCACCGAGGACGACGAGAGCGCCGTGCTGTTCCGGCTCCCGGACGACGACCCGCGCAAGCCGATGGTGATGGCGTACCTGTGGCTGGGCGGCCTCCAGGAGACGCTCATCGAGACCCTCTGACGGAGGTCCGTCCGCCCCGGGGACGTCAAGGGCACGTGTGTGTTCGCTCAGCGGACGCTCAAATCCGGATAACGATCAGATCACCGCCATGCAATGATCTGACGCTTTTCAGCCCCAATGTCCTGATATTGGCGTGCCCTGCGCCACTTTTCCCGCCTTCTCCCACCCGTAAGCACGTGATAAATCTTCACGACCGCCGACGGGACGCCACCCATGTCCCCCGGCCTGCTTGAACCGGCTGACCGCCGGCGTGCAACTCCATCCGTATCCGGGGGGATCGAGGACCCGATCCGCAGCCTTCGAGGCGCGGGTCGGCGTGGAGAAAGGCGCACCAAAACATGACCTCAGTGCAGGTCGAGCAGCACGACAGGACGCCCGGCGAGGGCGGTCAGGGCGAGGGTGACGGGGAGGGCTACCACCGGGCGCTCGGAGCCCGCCAGATCCAGATGATCGCGATCGGCGGAGCCATCGGCACCGGCCTGTTCCTCGGGGCGGGCAAGGCGATCTCGAAGGCCGGACCGAGCCTCATCCTGGCCTACGCCATCGCCGGACTGGTCATCTTCTTCATCATGCGGGCCCTGGGCGAACTGCTCATGTACCGCCCCGTGTCCGGCTCGTTCTCGGACTACGCCCGCGAGTTCCTGGGCCCGTTCTGGGGCTACGCCACCGGCTGGACCTACTGGCTGTTCTGGGTGGTCACCGGCATCACCGAGGTCACCGCCGCCGCCAAGTACATGTCGTACTGGACGAACGACGGCTTCCCGCAGTGGGCGTACGCGCTGATCTTCACCGTGATCCTCTACGGCGCCAACCTGATCTCCGTGAAGCTCTTCGGCGAGCTGGAGTTCTGGTTCTCCATGGTCAAGGTCACCGCCATCGTCGGCATGATCCTGATCTGCGCCGGCATCCTCACCATCGGCTTCTCCGACGCCGCCGCCACCGCCTCCGTCTCCAACCTGTGGAACGACCGCGGCTTCTTCCCCCACGGCATCGGCGAGACGCTGATGACCCTGCAGATCGTGATGTTCGCCTTCCTCGCGGTCGAGCTGGTCGGCGTCACCGCCGGCGAGTCCAAGGACCCCGCGAAGACCCTGCCCAAGGCCATCAACACCGTGCCGTGGCGCATCGCCGTCTTCTACGTCGGCGCGCTCATCATGATCATGTCGGTCATCCCCTGGTCCAACTTCAAGGCGGGCGAGAGCCCCTTCGTGCTCGCCTTCGAGAAGATGGGCCTCGGCATCGGCGCCGCGATCGTCAACTTCGTCGTGCTGACCGCCGCCCTGTCCTCCTGCAACTCGGGCATGTACTCCACCGGCCGCATGCTGCGCGACCTCGCGCTCAACGGCCAGGGCCCGAAGTTCTTCACCAAGCTCACGAAGAACGGCACCCCGCTGGTCGGCACCACCTTCTCCGCCGCGCTGATGCTGGTGGGCGTCTGGATCAACTACGTCGCCCCGGGCAAGGCCTTCGACTACGTCGTCTCCTTCGCCACCATCTCCGGCATGTGGGCCTGGATCATGATCCTGGTCTGCCAGATCCGCTACCGCGCCAAGGCCGACCGCGGCGAACTGCCCCAGTCCGCCTTCCGCGCCCCCGGCGCCCCCTGGACCAGCTGGTTCGCCCTGCTGTTCATCGGCATGGTCATCGTGATGATGGGCGTCGACAAGGACTCCCGCGTCTCGCTGTACTGCGCCCCGCTATGGGGTCTGGTCCTGGGCGTCTCGTACCTCGTCCTCAAGGCCCGCAACCCGCGCGGCGCCGCCTTCAACAAGGTCACCCGCTGAACCCGCTGACCCGCTGACCGTGCGTCCCGGCCGCCTGCCGCGGCCGGGAACCACACCCCCCGGACGCCCCCCGGGCCCTGCGCCCAGGCCGACGTGTCCACCATTCGGGCCCTCCCGTACCACTCCTCGGTACGAGAGGGCCCGTCTGCTTATCCTGTCGCTCATGCTGACCCTCACCCAGGCCCTGTACGACCAGATCGTCGAGCACGCCCGCAAGGACCACCCGGACGAGGCGTGCGGCGTCGTGGCCGGCCCGGCGGGCACCGGCCGCCCCGAGCGGTTCATCCCGATGCTCAACGCGGCCCGCTCGCCCACGTTCTACGAGTTCGACTCGAAGGATCTGCTCAAGCTCTACCGCGAGCTCGACGACCGGGACGAGGACCCCGTGATCGTCTACCACTCGCACACCGCCACCGAGGCCTACCCCTCGCGCACGGACGTGACGTACGCGAACGAGCCGGACGCCCACTACGTCCTCGTCTCCACGGCCGACCAGGACGGCCTGGGCGAGTTCCAGTTCCGCTCCTACCGGATCCGCGACGGCGTGATCACCGAGGAAGAAGTGCAGGTCGTGGCCGCCTACTGACCACCATGTGAGCCACTGGCGTCCACGATGCGGGATCACACTCCAAACGCGGTACCGGGAATCGTTAACATGACCGCATGGTTTCCCACGACGTGAGCATCGAGACGCCCGGCAGGCTGCTGCTCGTGGCGCGGCTGCACGTCGACCTGTGCCGCCTCGCCAGCGCCATCTGTCCTGCCTCCTGAGCACCGGGCCCCTTCCGCGCGGGGGCTGCACCAACGCGCGCCCGCACACCTCTTCGCCCCTTCACGACACTGGAGCCCGCCATGGCCATCGAGGTCCGCATCCCGACCATCCTCCGCACCTACACCGACGGCGAGAAGGCCGTGAACGGCGAGGGCGCCACCCTCTCCGAGCTGTTCGCGGACCTGGACACCCGCCACCAGGGCATCGAGGCGCGCATCGTCGAGGACGGCAAGCTGCGCCGCTTCGTCAACGTCTACCTCAACGACGAGGACGTCCGCTTCATCGACGGCATCTCCACCGCCCTCAAGGACGGCGACAGCGTCACCATCCTCCCGGCCGTGGCCGGCGGCTCGAAGTAATGCGGTACGACTCCCCGCTCGCGGCGGTCGGCAACACCCCGCTCGTGCGCCTGCCGCGGCTGTCCCCCTCCGAGGACGTCCGGATCTGGGCCAAGCTGGAGGACCGCAACCCGACCGGCTCGATCAAGGACCGCCCGGCGCTCCACATGGTCGAGCAGGCGGAGAAGGACGGCCGCCTGTCCCCCGGCTGCACCATCCTGGAACCCACCTCCGGCAACACGGGCATCTCGCTCGCGATGGCCGCGAAGCTCAAGGGCTACCGGATCGTGTGCGTCATGCCGGAGAACACCTCGCAGGAGCGCCGCGACCTTCTCGCGATGTGGGGAGCCGAGATCATCTCGTCGCCGGCCGCGGGCGGTTCGAACACCGCCGTGCGGGTGGCGAAGGAACTGGCCGAGCAGAACCCCTCCTGGGTGATGCTCTACCAGTACGGCAACCCGGACAACGCGGGCGCCCACTACGCCACCACCGGCCCGGAGATCCTCGCCGACCTCCCGTCGATCACCCACTTCGTGGCGGGCCTGGGCACCACCGGCACCCTCATGGGCGTCGGCCGCTACCTGCGCGAGAACGTCCCCGGAGTGAAGATCGTCGCCGCCGAGCCGCGCTACGACGACCTCGTCTACGGCCTGCGCAACCTCGACGAGGGCTTCGTCCCCGAGCTGTACGACGCCTCGGTGCTCACCACCCGCTACTCGGTCGGCTCCGCCGACGCGGTGACCCGCACCCGCGAACTCCTCCAGCAGGAGGGCATCTTCGCGGGCGTCTCCACCGGAGCCGCGCTGCACGCGGCGATCGGCGTCGGCCGCAAGGCGGTCGCCGCCGGGGAGTCCGCCGACATCGTCTTCGTCGTCGCCGACGGAGGCTGGAAGTACCTGTCGACCGGCGTCTACACGGCGGCGACGACCGAAGAGGCCATCGAGGTCCTCCAGGGGCAGCTCTGGGCCTGAGGCCCGTACGCCCTCACGGCACGGCACGGCACGGCACGGCACGGCCACGGACGCCGCCGGCCCGCGACCCGCGGGTCCGGCGGCGTCCGTCGTCGGGCTCCCGGTTCACCCGTTCGGCCCCTTCGGGGTCGCCCGCCCCCTCCTGCGCGCGCACGCTCGGAACCGACCGGTTCCCCGCAGCAGGAAGGTGGCGACATGACCACCACCCCGGGCAGTACCACCCCGAAGGGCACGGCCGCCACCAGTGCCTGGGCCACCGGAGGCACGGCGTTCGCCGGGGTCCTGATGGCCGTCGGCGGCGTGTTCAGCGTCTTCGAGGGCATCGCGGCCATCGCCAAGGACGACGTCTACCTGCCCGTCGGCGACTACACCTTCAAGTTCGACCTCACGGCGTGGGGATGGATCCACCTGATCCTCGGCGTCATCGTCTTCGCCGTCGGCGTGGGCATCCTCAAGGGCGCCGAGTGGGGCCGGGCCGGCGGTGTCGTCGTGGCCTCCGTCTACGTCCTCTTCCACTTCCTGTGGCTGCCCTACCAGCCCCTGTGGGCGCTCATCGCGATCGCCATCGGAGTGTTCGTCATCTGGGCCCTGTGCACCGACCGGCAGCCCATCGCCCACATCTGACCCCCACCCCGCCCCGCGCCGTCCGTGCCGCCCCGCCGCACCCGCGGCGGGGCGGCACGCGCTCACGAGCCCCCCAGCAGCTCCGCGATCACCGAGGCATGGCTGTGGTCCGGGTCCTTGACCGCCGTCAGCAGGGTCAGCGGCCCCGCCGCCGCCAGCTCCCCCAGCCGGGCCAGCTCGGCCCGCGCCCGCGGGTCCGCCAGCTCCGCCTCGTACCGCCGGCGGAACTCCGCGGCGGAGCCGCCCGCGTGGAACCACTTCCGCAGCTCCGCCGACGGAGTCACCGCCCGCGGCCACTCGTCCACCGCGGCCGCCTCCTTCGACAGCCCGCGCGGCCACAGCCGGTCCACGAGCACCCGCACCCCGTCCGCCCCCGGCTCGGGGGGATCGTAGACGCGCCGCAGCCGGATCACTCCGCACCGCCTCCCAGCCCTTTGGCCTCGTCCCACAGCACCGGGTCCAGCGTCCCCACCTGCGTGCGGAACTCCCACACCGACACCTCCTCCGGCCGGTCCGCCTCCAGGAAGCCGCCCCGCCCGTGCGCCGCCGCCCCGGCCGTCCCCGGCGGCAGCGGGATCACCCCGGCCCGCCGGTCGTCGTACTTCCAGACGATCCACGCCACCCGCACCCGCCCCCGGTGCGGCCGCACCGCCAGCACCAGGCAGGTCCGGCCGTCCACCAGACACCACAGCTCACCCGGCCGCAGCCGCGGGGGGGGGGGGGGGAGGGGGGGGGGGGGGGGGGGGGGGGTGGGGGGGGGGGGGGGGGGGGGGGGCAACAACCCCTCCCCTCCATCCA
>NZ_JBWKEE010000011.1:0-189242 GCF_056435605.1 Streptomyces sp. NPDC043896 | reverse complement strand
GCGGTTCCGGCTGCCCACAAAACACCACAGCCCACCCGGCCGCAGCCGCGGCGGCGGCGCCGGCCCGTGGGGCGGGGGCGCCGCCGCCACCGTCGTGGCCCGCCGGGGGAGCAGCACCACCACCGCCACGGCGACCGCCGCCAGTACGGCGGGCCACCACGACGTGTCCATATTCCGACCGTAGCCGCGCACCCGGCCCCCGGCACGGCAGCCACGCGGCAACGCCTGTGCCCCTCGTCGCTCCCCTGGGTGACACCACAGGTGATTCCCCCCACAACGGCCTGCCGCGGAGGAGCGACCGGACGTTTCGCGCCTTACGCTCGACCCACGCACGGCCCGCATTCCGTCCACGGACCGTCCCCGGAGGTTCACGCTCCATGAAGCTCACCGTCGTCGGCTGTTCGGGGTCCTTCCCGGCCGCGGATTCGGCATGTTCGAGCTATCTCGTCGAGGCCGACGGCTTCCGGCTGCTCCTCGACATGGGCAACGGCTCCCTCGGCGCGCTCCAGCGCCACTGCGGTCTCTACGACCTCGACGCGATCTTCCTGAGCCACCTGCACGCCGACCACTGCATCGACATGTGCGCGTACTTCGTCGCCCGCTACTACCGGCACGAGGGCGGCCGCTGCGGGACCATCCCCGTCTACGGCCCCGAGGGCACCGAGCAGCGCCTGACCACGGCGTACGAGGACGTCCCCGACGAGCGCTCGATGAGCGAGGTGTTCGACTTCCGCACCCTGAAGTCCGGCAGCTTCGAGATCGGCCCGTTCACGGTCCGCACGGAGAAGGTCTGCCACCCGGTCGAGTCGTACGGCATCCGCGTCGAGCACGGCGGGCGCGTGCTCGCGTACTCCGGCGACACCGGGGTCTGCCCCGAGCTGGGGACGCTGGCGGAGGGCGCGGACCTGTTCCTGTGCGAGGCCTCCTTCACCCACGGCAAGGAGGACATCCCGGACCTCCACCTCAACGGCCGCGAGGCCGGGGAGTACGCGCGCGACGGCCGGGTCGGCCGGCTCGTGCTGACGCACATCCCGCCGTGGACGGACGCCGCGCAGAACCTGGCGGACGCCCGCGCGGTCTACGACGGCCGGGTGGACCTGGCGCACGCGGGCGCCGTGTACGAGGTCTGAGGCCTCGGGAACGCGCCGGGAACGCCGGGAAGACCGGGAAGACCGGGAACGACGGAGCCCCCGCCCTCCCTTGCGGGAGAGCGGGGGCTCCGTCGCGTAGTTGCCGCCTACGAAACTGCGGGGCCGGCGGACCGGCGGGGCCTTACTTGGCCTCGGCCTTGGCCAGCTCGGCGAGCTCCTCGTCGGACTCGCGGCCCGGCGTCGGGATGTTCCACTTGGTGATCGCGAAGCGGAAGATCGCGTAGTAGAGGGCCGCGAAGCACAGGCCGACCAGGACGAGCATCCACGGCTTGGTCGCGATACCGAGGTTGAGGAAGAAGTCGATCGCGCCGGCGGAGAAGCCGAAGCCGTCCTTCATGCCGAGCGCCCAGGTCAGGGCCATGGAGACACCGGTCAGGACCGCGTGCACCGCGTACAGCACCGGGGCGATGAACATGAAGGTGAACTCGATCGGCTCGGTCACGCCGGTGACGAAGGCGGTGAGCGCGAGGGAGAACATCATGCCGCCGACGACCTTGCGGCGCTCGGGGCGGGCGCAGTGCACGATCGCGAGGCAGGCCGCCGGGAGGGCGAACATCATGATCGGGAAGAAGCCGGTCATGAACTGTCCGGCGCTCGGGTCGCCGGCGAGGAAGCGGCCGATGTCGCCGCTCTTGCCGTTGTACTCGCCCGCCTGGAACCACGGGAAGGAGTTGAGGAGGTGGTGCATGCCGACCGGGATGAGCGCACGGTTGGCGACACCGAAGATGCCCGCGCCGACGGCGCCGGAGCCGACCAGCCACTCGCCGAAACCGTGGATGCCCTTGCCGAGGACGGGCCAGATCAGACCGAAGACGATGCCGATGAACAGACCCGCGAAGGCGGAGAGGATCGGGACCAGGCGGCGGCCGCCGAAGAAGCCCGCCCAGTCCGGCAGCTTGGTCCGGTAGAACTTCTGGTAGAGCAGGGCGACGACGATGCCCATCACGACACCGCCGAGGACCTTCGCGTCCACGGGCGCCTCGACCATGGCGATCTTGCCGTCGACCACCTTGGCGACCTTCGGCAGGCTCGGGTCGGTGAAGGTGGCGAGCACCTTCTGGAAGACCAGGTAGCCGGTGACGGCGGCCAGGGCCGTCGAACCGTCGGACTTCTTCGCGAAGCCGATCGCGATGCCGACGGCGAACAGCAGCGCCATGTTGCCGATGATCGCGTCACCACCGGCCGCCATGTAGGTGGCGATCTTGTTGATGAAGTCCGGCAGCGACGCCTTGCCGAGCATGTCGTCCTGGCCGAGGCGGATGAGCAGAGCGCCGGCCGGCAGCACGGCAACGGGGAGCATGAGGCTCCGGCCGATGCGCTGCATGACGGCCATCACGCCAGCGCCCTTCTTCTTCTCCGCAGCGGTCGCTGTGGACATGGGTTCCTCCAGAGGACAAGGCGCTGCCTGGGGACATGGAAAATGGGGGTGGCGGCGTCTCGGAAATGGGGGACCACTGGCTGCTCGGGCAGCTGCATGGTCTACACCATTGGGTGGTGTAGACCAGTTGTAGCACGGTCGGGGTTAGATAAGGAACCTTCGATTTTGTGTGGCCTGGACCACAGGACGAAGGGCCTCCGGATCACTGGATCCGAAGGCCCCGGCCCCGCCTCACGAAGGCCCTACGCCTTGGTGTTCTCCGCCTG
Source organism: Streptomyces sp. NPDC043896 (assembly GCF_056435605.1). Lineage (NCBI taxonomy): Bacteria > Bacillati > Actinomycetota > Actinomycetes > Kitasatosporales > Streptomycetaceae > Streptomyces > Streptomyces sp. NPDC043896. The sequence goes on along the minus strand of NZ_JBWKEE010000011.1, from coordinate 186,447 downwards.
CATCGCCGCGATCTCCTCGTCCGACTCCCGGCCCGGCGTCGGGATGTCCCACCGGGTGATCGCGAACCGGAACACCGCGTAGTAGACGACCGCGAAGCCCAGCCCGATCGGGATGATCAGCCACGGCTTCGTCGCCAGACCCCAGTTGATGACGTAGTCGATCAGACCGGCCGAGAAGCTGAACCCGTCGTGCACCCCCAGCGCCCACGTCACCGCCATCGACACACCCGTCAGCACCGCGTGGATCACGTACAGCGCCGGCGCCACGAAGAGGAAGGAGTACTCAAGCGGCTCCGTGATCCCCGTGACGAACGAGGTCAGCCCCACCGACAGCATCAGCCCGCCGACCTCCTTGCGCCGCTGCGGCTTCGCACAGTGCGTGATCGCCAGGGCCGCCGCCGGCAGCGCGAACATCATGATGGGGAAGAAGCCGGACAGGAACAGACCCGCGTCCGGGTCACCCGCCAGGAACATGTTGATGTCACCGTGCACCGTCGTCCCGTCCGGCTTGGTGTAACTGCCGAACTGGAACCACACCGGCACGTTCAGGAACTGGTGCAGACCGATCACCAGCAGCGCACGGTTCGCGACCCCGAAGATCCCCGCACCCCAGGCACCCAGACCCACCAGCCAGTCCGAGAAGCCCTCCAGCGCGGCACCCACCGGCGGCCAGATCCACAGGCACAGCGCGGCGAACAAGATCGCCACGAACGACATGATGATCGGGACCAGCCGCCGCCCGTTGAAGAAGCCCAGCCAGTCCACCAGCCTCACCCGGTGGTAGCGCTGCCAGAACCACGCCGCCAGCAGCCCCATCACGATCCCGCCGAACACCCCCGGGTTCTGGTACGCGTACCCGGCGAAAGTGTCCGTCGGCGTCAGACACCCGCCCCCGATGTCCTTCGTGCCGGACGGACACGGCTTCGGGAACGCGTGCAGCACGCCCCGGTAGACGAGGAACCCCGCCACCGCCGCCAGCGCGGTCGAACCGTCCGCCTTCTTCGCCATGCCGATCGCGACACCCACGCAGAACAGCAGCGGCAGACCCAGGTCCGCGTCCAGCAGCGCCCCGCCCGCCCCGGCCATCACCTTCGCGACGGCCGTCCAGTCCAGGCCGTCCGCGCCGAACACGTCCGGCTGCCCGAGCCGGTTCAGGATGCCCGCGGCCGGCAGGACGGCGATCGGCAGCTGGAGACTGCGCCCCATCTTCTGCAGGCCCTGGAACAGTCCGCCCCACCACTGCTTCCGCGGGACCTCCGCCGCACTGCTCGCGCTCATCCGCGTCCTCCTTCGGCCGGGCCCGTTTTGGCGGTCGCAGTACGTGCGGCACACTGGTGTAGACCAGTTGTGGGCAGGCTGCTGCTGATCGTCATCATGGGACAGGCCTCCGGCTTGCGCTCGCGTAGATAGGCCAACCGTGAGCGACGTGAGCTACCGTGACAAAGCGGACGCAGCGGGTAGCCGGCCACGGCCGCAGAGACTCGTTCTTCGACACACTCAGGGAGAAACACATGGCCACCAAGGCTGAGAAGATCGTCGCCGGGCTCGGCGGCATCGACAACATCGAAGAGGTCGAGGGCTGCATCACCCGCCTGCGCACCGAGGTCTCCGACCCGTCCCTCGTCGACGAAGCCGCCCTCAAGGCCGCCGGCGCCCACGGCGTCGTCAAGATGGGCACCGCCATCCAGGTCGTCATCGGCACCGACGCCGACCCGATCGCCGGCGAGATCGAAGACATGATGTGAGCTGAGCCCCGAGCTCACCACACCCCACAGGGCAGAACGAGGACCCCGTACCGGCCCACCGGACGGGGTCCACGCGTACCCCCGCACCGACTAGGCTCACAGCCATGTCTCGCATCGACGGCCGCACGCCCGAACAGCTCCGCCCGGTCACCATCGAACGCGGATGGAGCAAGCACGCCGAGGGCTCCGTCCTCATCTCCTTCGGAGACACCAAGGTCTTCTGCACCGCCTCCTTCACCGAAGGAGTCCCGCGCTGGCGCAAGGGCAGCGGCGAAGGCTGGGTCACCTCCGAGTACTCGATGCTCCCCCGCTCCACCAACACCCGCGGCGACCGCGAATCCGTCCGCGGCAAGATCGGCGGCCGCACCCACGAGATCTCCCGCCTCATCGGCCGCTCCCTGCGCGCCGTCATCGACTACAAGGCCCTCGGCGAGAACACCATCGTCCTGGACTGCGACGTCCTCCAGGCCGACGGCGGCACCCGCACCGCCGCCATCACCGGCGCCTACGTCGCCCTCGCCGACGCCGTCGCCTGGGGCCAGAAGAAGAAGCTCATCAAGGCCGGCCGCAAGCCGCTCACCGGCACCGTCGCCGCCGTCAGCGTCGGCATCGTCGACGGCGTCCCGCTCCTCGACCTCTGCTACGAGGAAGACGTCCGCGCCGAGACCGACATGAACGTCGTCTGCACCGGCGACGGCCGCTTCGTCGAGGTCCAGGGCACCGCCGAGGGCGAGCCCTTCGACCGCAAGGAGCTCAACGCCCTCCTCGACCTCGCCGCCGGCGGCTGCGCCGACCTGGAAGCCCTCCAGCTCGGCGCCCTGGACCTGCAGATCCCGTAGCAACCGCCGGGCGGACGCCCGCGTCTACGAAGGTACGGGCACACGGTGTCACCACCGTGTGCCCGTCCATGCATCCGAGCCATTTCCGGGGGGACCCGAATGAAGCCGAGCAAGCCGAGCAAGCCGAAACTGCGCATCGCCGCCGTCGCCCTGGCCGCGGCCCTCACCGTCCCGGCCGTCACCAGCTGCGACGCCATCGCCACCGCCATGGACTGCGCCAACACCGCCGTCGCCATCGCGGACAGCGCGAACGAGCTCCAGCAGGCCGTCTCCAACGCGGGCAACAGCATCCAGGACACCCAGAAGGCCCTCGACCAGATCGACACCAACCTCAACAAGATCAAGGACACGACGGGCAACGCCGACCTCGGCAAGGCCGTCGACTCCATGAGCACGGCCGTCAAGAACGTCCGCACCGCCGTCAACAACGGCGACACCACCCCCGACGTCAAGCCCGTCGCCGACGCCGCCGCCGAGATCTCCAAGGTCTGCACCCCGGGATAATGGGCCGCATGACCCGCCTGATCCTCGCGACCCGCAACGCGGGCAAAGTCACCGAACTCCGCGCCATCCTGTCCGACGCCGGCCTGCCGCACGAGCTGGTCGGCGCGGACGCGTACCCCGAGATCCCGGACGTCAAGGAGACCGGCGTCACCTTCGCCGAGAACGCCCTCCTGAAAGCCCACGCCCTCGCCCGGGCCACCGGCCACCCCGCCATCGCGGACGACTCCGGCCTGTGCGTCGACGTCCTGAACGGCGCCCCCGGCATCTTCTCCGCCCGCTGGGCCGGCGCCCACGGCAACGACCGCGCCAACCTGGACCTCCTGCTGGCCCAGCTGAGCGACATCGCCACGGAACACCGCGGCGCCCACTTCTTCTGCGCCGCCGCCCTGGCCCTCCCGGACGGCACCGAACGCGTCGTCGAAGGCCGCCTCCTGGGCACCCTGCGCCACACCCCGGTGGGCGGCGGAGGCTTCGGCTACGACCCGATCCTCCAGCCCCTCGGCGAAACCCGCACCTGCGCGGAACTGACCCCGGAGGAGAAGAACGCCATCTCCCACCGCGGCCAGGCCTTCCGCGGTCTCATCCCGGTCCTGCGGGAGCTGCTGGGCTGAGGCCCGGGTAGGCCGAAGGCCCGGCTCTTCGAGCCGGGCCTTCGATTCCATGGCCTGTGCGGTCGATGGGATTCGAACCCACATGGGCTTTCGCCCAGAGGCACCTAAAACCTCCGCTTATACCATTCAGCAACGACCGCTCGCGCCGCAATCCTAGCGGGCGGGCGGCGTTTTGTGTTCCCGGTTGTGGTCCTACCGGGGGCTTCGGCCTCCTCGGCACCATGTACTGGTGACGGCATGGCAGTTGGGGCACAACAGCCGCAGGTTCTCCCGCCGGTCGTCGCTCCAGTCGCCGTTGATGTGGTCGACCTCCAGAGTCATGGGGCGCCCCTGCCACTCAGGGGATGTGCCGCAGTGGGTGCAGCACTCCGGGACCCCGATTTCCCGAAGCGCGCGGCGTAGAAGCTGGGTTTTCGTTCGGTGCTTTCCGCCGTGATTGACGAGGATGTCGTTGGCGGCCTTGGCCGGCCTGGTCCCGGCCTTCCCGCGTTGGTGTGCCTGTCCCAGGAAGTGCGAAGTGTCGTGCCCTTCCTCCGAGATCCACCTACGCAGGTGCGCCCGCTGTCCGTCATGGTTTGGGAAGCCCAGGCGCCGAAGGGTCCCGGCGATGCTGGTCGACTCGGCTATCGCCTGACCGAGTTCCTCTCGTGACGGCCGATCGAGACGCCGGGTGTTCATCGGCGGCCCTTGCCCCGGCCCCGGTACGAGTCTGTCGTGGAGTGGCAGTTGGGGCACAGCAGCCGCAGATTCTCCCGGCGGTTGTCGCGCCAGTCGCCGTTGATGTGGTCAACCTCCAGGGGGAGGGGCATGCCCATCCAGACGGCCGCGACGCCGCAGTCGGCACAGCGGTCCTCCGCGCCGAGATCGTGCAGCGCGCGCCGGAGCATCGTGTTCGGGGTACGGGTGGCGTGAGGTGAGCGATCTTCGCGAAGGATCTCGTCCGCCGTACGCCGTCGACGGTTGTCTCGCATCCGGTCCGTCCGGGACGGGCCGGTGAAATGCGAGGTGTCGATGCCCAGCGCGCGGACTCGGCGGCTGATGTGGGTGTGGTGCCCGCCCACAGCGTCGAGCCCCAGGCGGCGCAGGACCTCGTACATGCTGGTGGAAGCCCTCACCGCCTCCTCCAGGATTGCCCGGGTCCAGCGGTTCCGGTCCCGCTCGAAGTGCGAGACGTCCACTCCGAGCTGGTGCATGCGCTTGCGGATGTATTCACGCGAGCCGCCTTTCGGGTCCACCCCCAGCTTCTCCAGCGCCTCGGTCAGCGTCCGCGACGTCTCCGCCGCCTCTGCCAGGCGCTCCTTCGTGTACGGACTGACCGGCATCCCTCGCCCCTCTCCGTTCTCGGCCGCGCGGTCGCGGGACCTCGTACGGGTTAACTGTTCAGCATCACGGATGGTTACGTCCGATAAGCGGAAAGTCCCGCACCACTTGTGGTGCGGGACTTTGCCGGGAAGGGGCCGGGCGGGGGTTAGATGCCCAGGTCCTTGATGATCTTCGCAACGTGGCCCGTGGCCTTGACGTTGTAGAAGGCGTGCTCGACCTTGCCCTCCTCGTCCACCACCACTGTGGAGCGGATGACCCCGGTGACCGTCTTGCCGTACAGCTTCTTCTCGCCGAAGGCTCCGTACGCCGCCAGGGTCTCCTTCTCCGGGTCCCCGACCAGGGTGACCTTCAGGTGCTCCTGCTCGCGGAACTTCGCGAGCTTCTCCGGCTTGTCCGGGGAGACGCCGATGACGTCGTAGCCGGCCGTGGCCAGGACGTCCAGGTTGTCCGTGAAGTCGCAGGCCTGCTTGGTGCAGCCCGGCGTCAGGGCCGCCGGGTAGAAGTACACGATCACCTTGCGGCCCTTGTGGTCGGCCAGCGAGACCTCGTTGCCGTCCGCGTCGGGCAGGGTGAAGGCGGGGGCGATGTCGCCCGGCTGGAGTCGCTCGCTCATGTCAGTGCTCTCCTCGGGAGGGGATCCGTACGGCATGAGCCTAAGCTGACTGAGCTGACAGACTGTCCATGACGGATCAAGCCCACAGACGACGAAACGACGACGGAGGCAGCGCGGTGCCGGAAGCCAGGACCCCCGCACAGATCGAGGCGGACATCGTCCGCCGCCGCGAGCAGCTCGCCGAGACGCTCGACGAGATCGGCGTGCGCATGCACCCGCAGACGATCATCGGGGACGCGAAGGCCCGGGTCGCCTCGACGGTGGACCAGACGGCCGGCCGGGCCTTCGTCGCCGTGAACCGGCTCGTCACCGACGTGAAGGACGGCCTGCGCCACGAGGACGGCGCCCCGCGCTTCGAGCGGATCCTGCCGGTCGCGCTCCTGGCGGTCGGCGTGGTCGGGCTCCTCGTGGCCTCCTCGCGCCGCAAGCGGTGACGACGCGGTGACGGTGACCACCCTCCGGCTTACAGGGCGCGTGGGGGCAGGTAGGTTCGAGTCGTGAGCGAGAACACCACCCACGACAAGCTGCCCATCCGCATGCTCCACGACCGCGTGCTCGTGAAGTCCGACAACCCCGAGGGGGAGCGGCGCTCCGGCGGCGGCATCCTGATTCCGGCGACGGCCGCGGTGGGCAAGCGGCTCGCCTGGGCCGAGGTGGTCGCGGTCGGGCAGAACGTGCGCAGCGTCGAGCCGGGCGACCGCGTGCTGTACGACCCCGAGGACCGTGCCGAGGTCGAGGTGCGCGGGGCGACGTACGTGCTGATGCGCGAGCGGGACCTGCACGCCGTGGCCGCGGAGCGGCTGGAGGGGTCGAAGGACTCCACCGGGCTGTACCTCTGAACATGTGAGCGTGAGCGTGAGCGGGGGCCGGTGACCGTGGTCACCGGCCCTTTCGCATGCCGTTTGCTACGGTGGAGCCGAACCCCCGACGAGACGCGCCGTACCGGGTTGGCAGGACGCAAAGACGACGCACCCCCGTTTCCGTTCTCGTCCCGGAGGTGCCTGTCATGGCCTGGGTTCTTCTTCTCGTCGCCGGTCTGCTCGAGGTCGGCTGGTCGATCGGCATGAAGTTCACCGAGGGCTTCACCCGTCTGTGGCCGTCCGTCTTCACCGGTGCCGGCATCGTCGCGAGCATGGTGCTGCTGTCGTACGCGGCCAAGACCCTGCCCATCGGTACGGCGTACGGCGTCTGGGTGGGCATCGGGGCGGCCGGGGCGGCCGTGCTCGGCATGGCGGTGCTGGGGGAGCCCGTCACCGCCGCCCGGATCTTCTTCATCTGTCTGCTGCTGGTCGCCGTGGTGGGGCTGAAGGCCACCTCCGGGCACTGACCGGGTGGGCGCCTGCCGGGGCTATTCCAGGAATTCCGCGGGCGGTCGGCGGCGGCCCTGGGTGGTGCCTCCCTGGGTCTGGCCTCCGGTGGTCTCGCCGCCGGTGGTCTGGCCGCCGTCCGTCTGGCCGCCGTTCGTTTCGCCTCCGGTGGTCTGGCCTCCGTTGGTCTGGCCGCCCTGGGTCTGGCCGCCGTTCGTATCGCCGCCGGTCGTCTGGCCTCCGTTCGTCTGCCCGCCCTGGGTCTGGCCCCCGTTGGTCTGGCCGCCCTGGGTCTGGCCGCCGTTCGGCGGTCCGGGCGGGGTGGGCGGTCCGGGCGGGGTCGGCCGGTCGGGGCGCTGCCAGGGCGGGCGGCTGCCCTCGGGCTGCTGCGGGATGCCGGGCTGGAGCGGCGGTGGCGGGGGCTGGGCCGCGCCGGGCTGGAGCTCCAGGTCGAAGTCCTGCGGGTCGGTGGCCTCCAGGGCCTCCTTCGTGTAGGCCGCCCAGATCCGGGCGGGGTAGCCGCCGCCGCCGAGCCGGGCCTCGCCGAGCGCCCCGTACAGGGACTGGAGGGTGCCGGTGTCGGGGTCCTGGCCCATGACCGAGACCACCGTGACCAGGTCGGGGGTGTACGCGGCGAACCAGGCGGCGCGGTCCAGCTCGGCGGTGCCCGTCTTGCCGGCGGCCGGGCGGCCGGCTGCCAGGGCTTCCGTGCCGGTGCCGTTGTCGACGACGCTGACCAGCATGGAGGTGGTCGTGTCGGCGGCCTCGCGGGGGATGGCCTGGCGGGTGGGGCGGTCGGGGAGGGGGATGTCGTCGCCGTCCTTGGAGATCTTCTCCAGCAGGGTGTAGGGGGTGTGGCGGCCGTGGTCGGCGAGGGTCGCGTACGCCTGGGCCATGTCCACGACGCTGGCCTGGAGGGTGCCGAGGGCCATGGCCGGGCCGACGGCGAAGTTCGGGGTGTTCTCGGGGATGCCGAGGTCGATGGCGGTGCGCTTGACCTTCTCGGTGCCGACGTCGACGACCATCTGGGCGAAGACGGTGTTGACGGAGAGGTCGGTGGCGGTGGTGACGGTGATGTCCCCGTAGGACTGCTGGCCTTCGTTCTCCGGGGCGTAGGGGATCCGGGTGCCGACGACGCGGCGCTTGTTGTCGCCGTTGTAGAGGGTGTTCGGGGTGATCCGGCGGCCGTCCTGGGTGCGGGAGTCGTTCTGGACGGCGGAGGCGAAGACGAACGGCTTGAAGGTGGAGGCGACCTGGTAGTCGTGGCGGGTCGCGTTGTTCACGTACTGCTTGGTGTAGTCGATGCCGCCGTAGAGGGCGACGACCTTGCCGGTGGCCGGGTCGATGGAGGCCCCGCCGGCCCGTACGACGCGGTCCGCCGGGCGTGCGGCCGGGTCGAGCTTGTCCATGAGCTGCTTCTGGACGGCGTCGACGAAGGCGTTCTGGCGGCGCTTGTCGATGGTGGTGGTGATCCGGTAGCCGCCCTCGGCGAGGGTCTTGTCGTCGAGGATCTTGTGTTCGGCGATGTGGTCCTTGACGGCTTCGACGAGGTAGCCGCGCTGGCCGGAGAGGCCGGCGGCGGCGCGGACCTTGCCGGGCTCGGGGAACTGTACGGCGGCGCGCTCCTCGGGTGTCATCCACTTCTTCTTGACCATGCCGTCGAGCACGTAGTTCCAGCGGGCGACGGCGCGGCCGCGGCTCTGGGGGTGGGAGACGACGTCGAAGGCGCTGGGGGAGTTGAGGAGGGTGGCGAGGTAGGCGCCCTCGGCGGTGGTCAGTCTGGCGGCGTCCTTGCCGTAGTAGGCCTGGGAGGCGGCCTGGATGCCGTAGGCGTTCCGGCCGAAGTAACTGGTGTTCAGGTACCCCTCCAGGATGTAGTTCTTCGATTTCTCGCGCCCGAGTTTGATCGCGATGAAGAACTCCTTGACCTTCCGTTTGATCGTCTGTTCCTGGCCCAGGTAGTAGTTCTTGACGTACTGCTGGGTGATGGTCGAACCGGACTGGGTGCCCTTGCCGGTCGCCGTGTTCCAGGCGGCCCGGACCATCGCCTTGGGGTCCACCGCCCGTTCGGAGTGGAAGTCCCGGTCCTCTGCGGCCAGTACGGCCTGCTGCACGCCCAGGGGGACCTGCGACAGGGGGATGTTGACGCGGTTGACCTCGCCGTCGCGGGCGAGCTGGGAGCCGTCCGCGTAGAGGTAGACGTTCGACTGCGCGGTGGCGGCCGCGTTGGCCGGGGGGATGTCCACCAGCAGGTAGCCGGCGACGAGGGCGCCGCCGAGCAGCAGGGCGAGCAGCAGCAGGGTGCCGACGGCCAGGCGCCAGGTCGGGAGGAAGCGCCGCAGGCCGGTGCGGCGGGGGCGGGTTGCGGCCCGGGGGGCGGGGCGGGGCCCGGGGGTGCCGGCCGGGCCTTGGGTGGGGCCTTGGGTGGGGGTGTGGGCCGGGGTGTCGGGGTCGCGAGGGGGCCAGCCGGGGGGTGGTGACTGGTCGCTCATGTCCGGCATTTCCGGGGCTCCTCGTGACCGTGGGAAATATCCACATTTTTACCTCATGGTGTCCGGATGGACTGGCGTAAAACGGTCGCGTGGCTCGCCCCTCCGCACTAAGCTCGCGCGCTTTGGCCGACGTGGGAACGACGTGGGAAACGGAGGGATGCGGTGCGTCTCTACATGACCGTCGCCGCCGGCGGGTTCCGGCGCTACGCGACGTACGGGACGGCGACGGCCGCCGGGGTGTTCACCAACACCGTCTTCGGCTTCATCGTCGCCTACACGTACGTCGCCCTGTGGGACGAGCGCCCCCACCTGGGCGGCTACGACCAGGCCCAGGCCCTCACCTTCGTCTGGGTCAGCCAGTCCCTGCTGGCGGCCGGCTCGCTCATCGGCGGCGGCTTCCAGGAGGAGCTCCAGGAACGCATCCGTACGGGTGACATCGCCGTCGACCTGTACCGCCCGGCCGACCTCCAGGCCTGGTGGCTCGCCGCCGACCTCGGCCGGGCCGGCTTCCAGCTGCTGGGGCGCGGGGTGCTGCCCCTGGTGGCCGGGGCGTGCGCCTTCACCCTCGCGCTGCCGTCCGATCCGCTGCGCTGGCTGCTGTTCCTGGTCTCGGTCTTCCTCGGGCTGGTCGTCGGGTTCGCGGTGCGGTACCTGCTGGGGCTGGCGGCGTTCTGGCTGCTGGACGGAGCCGGCGTCAACCTGATGGCCACCGTCGTCACCATCTTCTGCTCCGGGATGCTGCTGCCGCTGACCGTCTTCCCGGGCGGCTTCGGCGAGGCGGTCCGGCTGCTGCCGTGGGCGGCGATGCTCCAGGTGCCGCTGGACGTGCTCCTCGGCACCCACACCGGGGCCGGGGGAGCCGTACGGGCGCTGGGCTTCCAGACCGCGTGGGCGCTGGCCCTGCTGGGCGCGGGGCGGCTGGTCCAGGCGGCGGCGACGCGGAAGGTGGTGGTCCAGGGTGGCTGAGGCGACGGTGGACCGCCGTACGCGGACGCCCGGCCGCGGGCTGCCGTACGAGGAGACACGGTCCGGCGGCCGGCTCCGCGAGGGGCTGCGCGGGTACGGGCTGATCGCCGGGATGTGGATCCGCTCGACGATGACGTACCGGATGTCGTTCCTGCTCGCCACCTTCGGGAACGCGGCGATCACCGCCCTCGACTTCGTCGCGATCGCCGTCATGTTCTCCCACGTGGACGCGCTGGGCGGCTTCACCCTGCCCGAGATCGCCCTGCTGTACGGGGCCTCCTCGGCCTCCCTGGGCCTGGCGGACCTGCTGCTCGGCAACACCGACCGGGTCGGGGCCCGGATCCGCGACGGCTCCCTCGACACCATGCTGGTGCGCCCCGTCCCGCTCCTCGCGCAGGTCGCGGCCGACCGCTTCGCGCTGCGCCGGCTGGGGCGGGTCGTGCAGGGGCTGGGGGTGCTGGGCTGGGCGGTCTCGGTGCTGGACGTGCACTGGACGCCGGCGAAGGTGCTGCTGGTGCCGGTCATGGTGGTGGCCGGGGCGGGGATCTTCAGCGCCGTGCTGGTGGCGGGCGCGGCCTTCCAGTTCGTCGCCGGGGACGCGGCCGAGGTGCAGAACTCCTTCACGTACGGGGGCTGCACCATGCTCCAGTACCCGCCGACGGTGTTCGCGAAGGAGCTGCTGCGCGGGGTGACCTTCGTCGTCCCGCTGGCCTTCGTCAACTGGCTGCCCGCGCTGTACGTGCTGGGGCGGCCCGACCCGCTGGGGCTGCCGGGGTGGGTGGCGTTCCTGAGCCCGCTGGTGGCGTTCGCGGTGTTCCTGCCCGCGTCGCTGGCGTGGCGGGCGGGTGTGCGTTCGTACCGGAGTACGGGGAGTTAGGAGATGGGCGTGGGTGGTAGTGCCGGTGGTGGGCTGATCTCTTTGGACGGCGTCGAGAAGGTCTTCGACGTGCGGCGTCGGGTGGGGCTGGTGAGACGGGAGAAACGGCAGGTCAGGGCCGTGGACGGGATCAGCTTCGAGATCGCGCGCGGCGAGGTCGTCGGCTACATCGGCCCCAACGGGGCCGGCAAGTCCACCACCATCAAGATGCTGACCGGCATCCTCACGCCGACCGGCGGCCGGCTGCGCGTCGCCGGCATCGACCCGGCGCGTGAGCGGATGCGGCTCGCGCACCGGATCGGGGTCGTGTTCGGGCAGCGCACGACGCTGTGGTGGGACCTGCCGCTGAAGGACTCGTACGGGCTGATGCGCCGGATGTACCGGATCCCGGCGGCGCGCTTCGCGGAGAACCTGGAGAGGTGCGTCGAGCGGCTGGACCTGGGTGAGCTGCTCGACGTACCGGTGCGGCAGCTGTCCCTGGGGCAGCGGATGCGCGGGGACATCGCGGCGGCGCTGCTGCACGACCCGGAGGTGCTGTACCTCGACGAGCCGACGATCGGGCTGGACGTGGTGAGCAAGGCGAAGGTTCGGGGTTTCCTGCGGCAGCTGAACGAGGAGCTGGGGACGACGGTGCTGCTGACCACCCACGACCTCCAGGACATCGAGCAGTTGTGCGAGCGGGTGATGGTGATCGACCACGGCCGGCTGATGTACGACGGGGCGCTCGGCGGGCTGCACGCCCTGGGGGAGGGCGCGGGCAGCGAGCGGACGCTGGTGGTCGACCTGGAGCGGGAGCTCCCGCCGGTCGAGGTGGAGGGCGCCCGGGTGGTGAAGGTGGAGGGGCCGCGGCAGTGGCTGGCGTTCCCTGCGGGGCAGTCGGCGGCGCCGCTGGTGGCGGCGGTGGCGGCCAGGTACCCGCTGCTGGACCTGTCGGTGCGGGATCCGGACATCGAGGACGTGATCGCGCGGATGTACGCGGGGCGGGGATGAGGGGCGGCCGGGGATGAGGGGCGGGCGGGGTGAGGGCGGGCTGAGGGCGGGGGGGTAGGGATGAGGGCGGGGTAGGGACAAATCAGGGTTCGCCCCCGGGTGGCGGGCCCGGTCTCTGCTTAGGGTGGTCCACATGAGTGACGAGCGGCCCGAGAAGCCGTTGCCGGAGAAGACCTCACTGGAGAAGGCCGCGCCGGAGGAAGCGGGGGCCGCCGCCGGGGCGCCCGCGCTGCGGGCGTCGGACGCCGACCGCGAGCGGGTGGTGGACAAGCTGCGGGACGCCGTCGCCGAGGGCCGCCTCGACATGGAGGAGTTCGAGGAGCGGCTGGAAGCCGCGTACAAGTCCCGTACGTACGCGGAACTCGAACCCCTGACCCGCGACCTGCCCGGCCCGGCACCGGTCCCGTCCCCCGTTTCGCCGGCGGCCGCTTCCGGGTTCCCGTCCTCTTCTCCTTCCCCGTTCCCGTCCCCTTCCCCGTCGTGGCCCGACCGGATCGGCGGTACGGGGACCTCGGCCACGGCCGTCGCCGTCATGTCGGGCTTCCAGCGCAAGGGCCGCTGGACCGTGCCCGCACGCTTCAACGCGGTGGCCTTCTGGGGCGGTGGCGAGCTCGACCTGCGCCAGGCCGACTTCGCTGAGCGCGAGGTCGTCATCACCTGCGTGGCCATCATGGGCGGCATCGAGATCACCGTCCCGCCGGGCGTGGAGGTCGACGTACGCGGCATCGGCGTCATGGGCGCCTTCGACCAGGGCAACGCCCTGGAGTACCGGCCCGATCCGGGCGCCCCGCGGGTGGTCGTGAACGGGCTCGCCCTCTGGGGCGGGGTCGCGGTCAAGGTGAAGGAGCCCAAGGGGTCGAAGGGGTTGAAGGGGCCGAAGGGGGCGGAGCGGCTGGACGGCGGTCCGTCCCGCAAGGAGCTGTAGCGGGCCTTCGGCGACTGTGCGCCGGGGCCGGGGCCGGGGCCGGTGCCGGGGCCGGTGCCCGAGCGGTCCGAGTGCCTTCGGCGGCGTGCCGGGAACTCCCCGGGCCTCCCGGGAGTCGGATGCTATGCAGACAAAACCGGCCATCGGGGGAAGGGCAGGAGCAGCACGTGAGCAGCAGCACGGATGACCGTACGAGGGGCCCGTCGGCCCCGCCACGCGGCGCGTTCGTCTTCAACGCGGCGGACGAGGAGCGGCAGCGCGGTGTCCGCCGGATGAAGGCGACCGCGACGGGGCTGCTGGTCCTGGTCGCGCTGGTCTACGTACTGGCCAAGTGCGCGCAGAACGCCTGGGGCGCCGGCCCCTGGGCCGGGTACGTCGCGGCGGCGGCCGAGGCGGGCATGGTGGGTGCGCTGGCGGACTGGTTCGCGGTGACGGCCCTCTTCCGGCGGCCGCTGGGGCTGCCGATCCCGCACACGGCGATCATTCCGACCAAGAAGGACCAGCTGGGCGTCTCGCTGGGCGAGTTCGTCGGCGAGAACTTCCTGTCGTCGGACGTGGTGCGCGCACGGCTCCACTCCCTCGGCATCGGCGGCCGGCTCGGCGCCTGGCTGGCCGAGCCCGCGCATGCCGACCGGGTCACGGCCGAGCTGGCCACGGCCCTGCGCGGGGCCCTGACCGTACTGCGGGACTCCGACGTGCAGGCCGTGGTGGGCGAGGCGATCACGCGGCGGGCGGAGGCGGCGGAGATCGCCCCCGGCATCGGCAAGACCCTGGAACGGGTCGTCGCGGACGGCGGCCACCACCGTGCCGTGGACCTCGTGTGCGCGAAGGCCCACGACTGGCTCATCACGCACGGGGACTCCGTCATGGACGCCGTCCAGGGCGGCGCCCCCGGCTGGACCCCGCGCTTCGTCGACCGCAAGATCGGCGACCGGGTGTACAAGGAGCTGCTGCGCTTCGTCACGGAGATGCGGGACATGCCGGGTCACCCGGCGCGCGGGGCGGTGGACCGCTTCCTGCGCGACTTCGCCGCCGACCTCCAGTCGGACACGGAGACGCGGGCGCGGGTGGAGCGGCTGAAGTCGGAGATCCTGGCGCGGGACGAGATCCAGGACGTGATCGCGTCGGCGTGGTCCGCGATCCGCACGATGATCATCTCGGCGGCGGAGGACGAGCAGAGCGAGCTGCGGCTGAGGGTGCGGTCCTCGCTGATGTCGCTGGGCGCCCGGCTCGCGACGGACGGGCGTCTGCAGGAGAAGGTGGAGGGCTGGATCGAGGGCGCGGTGGTCTACGTGGTCACCACGTACCGGAGGGAGATCACCTCCCTGATCACGGACACGGTGGCGGCCTGGGACGCCGAGCACACCTCGCGCAAGATCGAGGCGCACATCGGCCGCGACCTCCAGTTCATCCGCATCAACGGCACGGTGGTGGGCGCGCTGGCGGGCCTGGTCATCTACACGGTCTCGCGGGCGCTGGGGGGGTAGGGGGGGTAGGGGGGTAGGCGGGTGGGTACGCGGTCCCGTGCCGGGGGCATGACCTCCGCGGGCTGAGCCCGGGGGTACCTTCCAGCCCCGCCGACGTTTGAGGCGCGGGTCCGGGCAGCGCCCGGGGAACGGTGGAAGGGCGGGTAGGGGACCAGCCCCGCGCAGCGGCCCACCGCAGCCCCGGCCAGGGGTACGGCAGCCCCGGCCAGGGGAGAGGCCCCCTGCCGAGAGGTACTCCCCGGCCAGGGGACGGGACACGGATCCCCCCCCGGGGGACCGGTCAGGCGGGGCGGTCCGACACGGCCCAGGCGGTCGCGGCGACGACCCCGGCCGCACCCACGACGGCCGGCCACGCGCCGACCTTCTTCGCCAGCGGGTGCGCCCCCGCGAAGCCGGCGAGGTACAGCGCCCCCAGCCCGGCCGCCGCGGGCACACCGCCGCGCTTGTGCCACTCGCGGCCGGCCACGAGCCCGGCGGCGCCGAGCACGACACCGCCCAGCGGCCGCTTCTTGGTCCAGCGGGCGACGGCGTAACCGCCGACCAGCCCTGCCGCCGCCACCGCGGAACTGGGTACGCGTGCCATGTCGAACTCCCTCACTCGTCTTGTCATCAAATGATCCGGTCGGATCCGTTCTGCATCCGCCCCCAAAGCTAACGCGGGCCCCTGGACGCCCGCCGGACCCCCACCGCCCCGAGCACGAGCACCGCCCCGCCGACCACCGCGTCCGGAAGCGCCTCCCGCACGGTGCGGGGCAGCAGCGCGACGACTCCGAGGACGAGGAGGAAGGCGAGCGCGCACCGCCCCGCCGCCCGCAGCAGTCTGTCCGTGTTCACGGATGCTCAACGCCCCACCCCGGCCCGCGACACGGACGACGCGGAGACGATTTGTCGCACACTCGCCGTTTCTGTGCATCACCGGGCCGGGGAACCTCCTGGGCGTAGATTCGGTCTTCCAGTGGGAAATCCGCCCAATCGCCACACCGACCCCAGGAGTCGACACCGTGATCTCATACGGACGAACCGTCCTGGACCTTCAGGACGAGCTGGTCGACGCCTACGCCGACGTCTTCTCCGCCGCGCCGTGGAACGAGGACGAAGAAACCATTCGCCAGTTCTCGGTCCGCCTGCAGACGGACGTCCGGCGCCCGGGGTTCCGTATGGCCTTCGCGCAGTCCGAGGCCGGGGTGGACGGCTTCGCGACCGGCTGGCTCACGCAGGAACCTTTCCCCCAGCACCGCGCGTACCCCCAGGTCGCCGCGCAGCTCGGCCCCGACCGGGTACGGGACCTGCTCGTCGGGGCGCTGGAGATCGACGAGCTCGCCGTACGGGCCTACGCGCGCGGCCGCGGCACCGGCCGCGAGCTGCTCGCGGAGATCACCGAGGACGCCCCGCAGCGCCGCGCGTGGCTGCTGACCTCCCGGCTGGCCACGGACACGGTGGCCACGTACCGCCGGCTCGGCTGGCAGGAGGTGCCGGCCCACCCCGGCACCCAGACCGGCGTGGTCGTCTTCCTCTCCCCGACCCACCCGGGCCGAACCGCCTCCTGACCCGGGAGCTGGACCGGGTGCGGAACGGGCATACCCGGGCCATGATCACACCCGGAACCGTCAAAGTGGCCCGCCGCCAGCTCGGCCTCGCCACCCGCCACCAGCTGACCGCCGCCGGGATCCCCGGCGGCACGGTCACTTCCCGGACCCGCGCCGGCGGGCCCTGGCAGCGGCTGCTGCCCCGCGTCTACCTCCTCCAGACGGGGCCGCCGGACCACCGCCAACGGGCCCTGGCCGCCGTCCTGTACGCCGCCGCGCCGGCCGCGGACCCGCTCTCCGGCGAGACCGCCGTCCTCACCGGCGGGGCGGCCCTGTCCCTCCTCGGCGTCCGCGACACCCCGCCGGCCCCGGCGGACGTGCTGGTCCGCGCCCCGCGCCGGCCCGTCGGGATCCCGGAGGTCCGGCCCCTGACGACCTCCCGCTGGCCCCGCACCATCACCGTCGCGGGCGTCCCCAGCGCCCGCCCGGTGCGCGCCGCCGCCGACTTCGCCGCCCGCCCGGGGCCCGACGCGCACCCCGACCGGATCCGTTCCGTCCTGGCCCAGGTCGTGCAGGCCGGCTGGTGCCACCCGGACGAACTGCACGCCGAACTCCGCGTCTCCCGCCTCCTGGGCCGCCCCGCCGTGCGCGCCGCGGCGGCGGAACTCCTGGCCGGGGTCCGCTCGGTGGCCGAAGCCCGGGCCCGCGACGCCCTCACCGGCACCGACCTCCCGACGCCCCTCTGGAACGCCCGCCTCTACACCCCGGACGGCACCTTCCTGGCCACCCCGGATGCCTACTGGCCCGACGAGGGCGTGGCCCTGGAGGTCGACTCGGCCGAGTACCACTACACCCGGGACGCCTGGCAGGCCACCCTCCGCCGCCGCCTGCGCCTGGAGTCCCACGGCGTCCTGGTGGTCAGCGCGACCCCGTCGATGATCCGCGACACCCCGGACCAGGTGACCGCTGCCCTGCGCACCCTCCTGGCCCTGGCCACCACCCGCCCCACCCCACCCCACCCACAGCCCTGGCCCGCGGCCACCAACAGCTGCCCCTGCCCTTCTGGGGGGAGGGGTGATCGGGTGATCGGGCGGTTCACAATGGGAGGGTGGAGAAACTGCCGACGACGGCCACCGTGCGCACCAGGATGAGTCGCCAGAAGAGCCGCGACACCGGTGTGGAGGTGGCCCTGCGAAGGGCGCTGCACGCCATGGGGGCCCGCTACCGGATCCACCGGAAACCGGTGAAGGGAGTGCGGCGCGAGGCCGACATCGTGTTCGGCCCCGCGCGCGTCGCGGTGTTCGTCGACGGCTGCTTCTGGCACGGCTGCCCCGTGCACGCCACATGGCCGAAGAACAACGCCGAGTTCTGGCGGGCGAAGATCGAAGGGAACCGGCGCAGGGACCTCGACACGGACGCCCGGCTGACCGAGGCGGGTTGGTTGGCCGTGCGCGTCTGGGAGCACGAGCAGGCGGACGAGGCGGCTGCGCGTGTGCTGGCAGTCGTCGCGAGCCGTCGTGCCCCTTCGCGTTCACGGGTGCGAGCGCACGACTCCGTCCCGGACGCGTGAGAAGACGCTCCCTGTCGTCGGGGCGCCGTCACGCCGCTCGCGCCCGGTGAAAGGTCGCCGGCCACCGGTTGTTCGGTCAGGTGTCGGTGGTCCCGTGGCACTCCGTGTACGGCTTGCCCGAGGTGCACCAGCAGGGGGACGTGGGGGTGGGGGGCCAGGGGGTGGCTTTGCCTCGGGCCGCCAGGGTGGTGGCGTACTCCGGGAGGAGGGCCGGGGAGGCCGGGGAGGTCTTCTCCGAGGCCGCGAAGGCTTCGTACGAGGGGACGCTGCCCGTCACGATGCCGAGATTCGTGGTGCCCGAGGCCGCCAGGGCGCGGAGGGAGGACTCCACCGCTGCGAGGTGGGCCTCGTGGGAGGGGTACTCCGTCGAGAGGGTGGGGTAGCTCGTCAGGAGTTCGGCCAGTTCGCGGTGGGGCCAGTGGAGGATCGCCACCGGGAAGGGGCGGGACAGGGCCGCGCGGCGGTCGCCGAGTTCGGCGCGCAGGCGGGCGATCTCGGCGCGGAGTTCGGCCGGGTCGTCGGAGCCCAGGGCCCAGATGCGCTTCGGGTCGTGGAGCTCGTCCAGCGGGATCGGGCCGATGTGGCGGGTGTCGGCGACCATGTCCCAGTCGTCGTGGGGGAGGGCGAGGAGCCGGCGGACGCGGTGGCGGCCCGTCAGGAGCGCGGTGGTGGCCCGGGTGAGGGGGGTGTCCTCCGAGGTGAGGAGGGTCGCCGCCTCGGTGAAGCACTCGTGGGAGGCTTCCAGTTCGTCGTGTGATTCCAGGGCTTCGGCGATGACTTCCCAGGGGGCCGGGTCCGTGGGGGCCGCCGCGCGGAGGCCGGAGATCAGGGCGCGGGCCTCGGCCTCGTGGCCGTACTCCCACAGGTTCGCGGCCTGGAGGGCCTTGATCAGGTGGGGGTTGGCGGGGTCCGCGGCGAGGAGTTGGTCGTAGAGGGCGCTCGCGCGCTCCCGGTCGTCGGCCAGTTCGAGGTGGGCCGCGGCCTGGAGGAGCAAGGGCTCCTGGTCCTCGGGGTAGCGGGTCGCCGTGCGGATCAGGCGCTCGGCTTCGGCGATGTGCTCGGCAGGCGTGTCGGGGCGCATGGTTCACACCGTACTGCTGCTGGTCAGTTGAGGGGGGAGGTCTTAGGGTGCCCGCCGTGCGGGATCGTGTGCGGGTGGTGGTGCAGGGGGGCGGCCGGCGGGGGCGTCGGGCCGGTCTCGCCGGGCTGCTGTGGGTGGGGGCCGAGGTCATCACGACGGTGGGCGTGGTGGTGGCGCTGCTGGTGGTGCACCAGGTGTGGTGGACGAACCGGCAGGCCGTGGCCGCCGCTCAGGAGCAGGTTCAGGTCCTGGAGGAGCGGTGGGGGTCCGGGGCCGGGGAGCCTGCTGCCGGTGTTGTCGGCGAGGGGGAGGAGGGGGTGGGGGTGGGGGTGGATCCGGTGGGGGGTGAGGAGGACTCCGGCGGCGCTCCGGCCGCCGCCGCTCCTTCCGTGGGGGGTGGGGGGAGGCCGTCGGCGGCTCCGCCGGCTGCTTCCGGGAAGGCCGTGCCGCCGCCCCGGGCGCCGGCGCGGGACGAGGCGTACGCCGTGTTGCGCGTGCCGCGGATCGGGCTCGCGGTGCCGGTGGCGGAGGGGGTCGACAAGCGGGCCGTGCTGGACAAGGGGTACGCCGGGCACTACCCGGGGACCGCGCAGCCGGGGGCGGTGGGGAACTTCGCGCTGGCCGGGCACCGCAACACCCACGGGGAGCCGTTCCGGTACCTGAACCGGCTGCGGGACGGGGACGAGGTGTTCGTCGACGTGCGGGGGCGGCGGTACGTGTACGTGGTGGGGAAGGTGCTGGCGGAGACGAGTCCGGGCGACGTGGGGGTGATCGCGCCGGTGCCGCGGAGCGGGGTGAGGGCCGGGTACGGGTACGAGGCGGTGGGGTCGTACATCACGCTGACGACCTGTACGCCCGAGTACAGCTCCAAGTACCGGCTGGTGGTCTGGGGGACCCTCAAGAACGTTGTCAGCGGCACCCGTTAGTATCGGTGTGTCGTATCGATCGCGAGTTCCGTTCCCGGTTGGGGTTCGGTCGAGGGGGTGGGGTGGATGTCTTCCGTGCTGCGGGTTCGCGCTTCCGTCTCGGCCCTGCTGTCCTCCTCGCGGGTGGTGCGGCTGCTCGTCGCGCTGCTGCTGCTCGGCGGGTTCCTCGGGCTGGTGTCCGGCGAGGCCGGGCTTGCCGCCGGTGTGGTCGTGCTGGCCTCGGCCGTCGCCTTCGGGGCCGCCGTGCTGGCCGCGTGCCTCGTACGGCCCGTGCCGCCGCACCGCATACGTACCGCGATCCGTGATCGCGAGCAGCGCACGGCGTTCCTGCCGCAGCGCGATCCCGACGCCTCGGGCCGGTCGCGGCCCAGGGCTCCCGGCCGTCTGGTCCTGACGGCCGCGTAGGGGCGCGCAGTGCCTCCCGCCTTCTGCTGATCCATCGCTGTTGTCGCCCCTCGCGGGTCGTCACGCCGAAGTGCGTTTCCTTCGACGTTCGACGAGACCCCTGGAGGGCCCGCGTGTCCGTTTTCTCTGATCTTGTTGTCGAGCTGGGCCGGTTCCTGGAGCCGGTGCTGGCCGAGTCCGCGACCGCTGCCGCGATCGTGCTGTTCACCGTCCTCGTGAGGCTCGCCCTGTTTCCGCTGGGGCGTGCCGCGTTCCGTGCGGCGACGCCGGCGGCCGGCTGCCTGCCCGTCCTGTTGCAGCTGCCGGTGTTCTTCCTGATGTACCAGTCCTTCTCCTCGGGCGGTGAGCTGCTCGACCACCGGCTCTTCGCCGCGCCGCTCGGCGCCCGCTGGACCGGGGCGCTGGAGGAGGGCGGCCTGTTCGGGGCGCAGGGCCTGGTGTTCCTCGGGCTCTTCGCGGCGATCGCGGTGGTGGCCGCGTGGAGTGCGGTACGGGGGCGGCGTGCGGCCGCTGCCGCGCCGGCGCCGGTGCTGCCCGCGGCGAAGGGCGCCGGGGCGGGCGCCGGGGCGAAGAGGGGCGGGGCGAAGGGTGCGGGGGCGGCGCCCGAGCTGAGCGCCGAGCAGCTGGAGGCGATGCGCAAGCTGGGCGGCGTACTGCCCCTGCTGTCGTTCGGGACGCTGATCACGGCGGCCGTGGTCCCGCTGGCGGCCGGGCTGTACCTGCTGACCACCACCGCCTGGTCGGTCGGGGAGCGGGCCTGGCTCCAGTACCGGAAGGACGGAGCTGCGCGTTCCATTCTGTGAACAGGGTCTTGCGGATTGGTCGGACATCTTGGAGGATCAGCCAATCCTCCGATGGCCGCAACCCATCGGCCGGCCCGTGCCGTGCCCGTTCACCGGCATGCCCACGGGCCGACCACCCACGACCACGGGAGAATGCCCATGAAGCTGCTGCGTGTCGGACCCGTCGGGTCGGAGCGCCCCGCGCTGCTCGACCAGGACGGGACCCTGCGGGACCTGTCCGGCCTGGTCACGGATGTGGACGGCGCCCTGCTGTCCGACGCGTCCGTACTGTCCCGGGTACGGGAGGCCGCGGCGGCCGGCGAGCTGCCGGTCCTGGACGCGGAAGGGCTGCGGATCGGCTCCCCGGTCGGCCGGATCGGCAAGATCGTGGGCATCGGGCTGAACTACTTCGGGCACGCGGCCGAGATCGGCGCGGAGCCGCCGGCCGAGCCGATCCTGTTCCTGAAGGCCGCGGACACCGTGGTGGGCCCCGACGACACCGTGCTCATCCCGCGCGGCAGCGTGAAGACCGACTGGGAGGCCGAGCTCGGCGTCGTCATCGGCAGCACCGCCCGCTACCTCGGGTCCGCCGAGGAGGGCCTCGCGCACGTCGGCGGCTACACGCTGGTCAACGACGTCTCGGAGCGCGAGTTCCAGATCGAGCGCGGCGGCACCTGGGACAAGGGCAAGAACTGCGAGACGTTCACCCCGCTCGGCCCCTGGCTCGTCACGGCCGACGAGATCCCGGACCCGCAGGTCCTGGACGTCAGGCTGTGGGTCAACGGCGAGCTCAAGCAGGACGGCAACACCTCGGACCAGATCTTCCCGGTCGGCGAGGTCGTGCGGTACCTGAGCCAGTTCATGACCCTGTACCCGGGTGACGTCATCGTCACCGGCACCCCGGCGGGCGTGGCGATGGGCCAGCCCGAGCCGAAGCCGTACCTGCGGGCCGGCGACGTGGTGGAGCTGGAGATCGAGAAGCTCGGCCGGCAGCGGCAGGAGTTCAAGAGCGCGTAGCGTGCGTGGCGTGCGCGGCGCGTGTAGGGCTTGAATGCGGGAGGGGGGGGGGGGGGGGGGGTGTTTCCCCCCCCCCCCCCCCTCCCCGTGTGCGTGGGGTGGTGCCGGTCAGCCCTCGGACGAGGCGCGGCGGCGGCGGTTGGCGACCATCAGGCCCGCGCCCGCGGCGAGTGCGGCGGCGCCGGTGCCGGCGATCCACGTCTCCGAGCCCGCGCCCGTGCTGGCGAGCGGGGCGGAGCCGGAGCCACCGGCCGGGGTGGTGTTGCCGTTCCCGGTCGTGCCCTTGGCGCCGGCCGGCTGGACCCCGCCGGTGGTGCCGGTGCCGGTGCCGGTGCCGGTGCCGGATCCGGTGTTCGTGCCGGTCCCGGTGCCGCCCGTGTTGCCCGAGCCGCCCGTGTGGCCGGCGGCCTTGTCCTTGGCGCGCGCCACGTGCTGGCCGGTCTTCAGGAACGCGGCCCGGTCCTCGGGGGTGCCGTTGAGGGCGGCGAGGGCGGCTTTCTTCAGCTCCGGGCCGGCGCCGTTCACCATCCGCGAGATCTCGACGCTGTTGTCGTCGTCGCGGAGCCGGTGCTGCCCCTTGGTCATGAACTCGCGCAGCTGCTCCGGGGTCGCGTTGCCCTCGAGGAGCTTGATGATCCCCTCCTTCAGGCCCGGTCCCGCGCCGTTCAGCATCGAGAACAGCGCGACCCGGTCGTCCACGGCGCGGATCTTGTGCTGGCCGGTGGCGACGAAGTCGCGGATCTGCTCGCGCGTGCCGTTGCTCATCAGCTCGTTGACGGCCTGGGTGATGCCCCGGCCGGCGCCGTTCAGCATGCGCATCATCTCGACGCGGTCGTCTTCGAGGCGGGCCACGTGCTGGCCGTTGCGGAGGAAGTCGGAGAGCGCCTGCTGGGTGTTCACCGCCAGGGCAGCGTCCGCGGCCTTCTTGACGCCCTTGCCGCCGGCCTCGCCGATCCGGGCGACCCGCACGCGGTCGTCCTCGAGCTGCTGCTGCGCATGGCCGGTCGTGAGGAAGGCCTGCATGTCGGCGGCCGTCCCCTGGAGCGCCTTCGCGGCGGCCTCGCGGACGCCCGGGCCGCTCGCCGGGTCGTTCAGGATCTGCTGGATCCGGGCCCGGGCGTCGGCGGCCTGGTCGTCGGCCGGCGTCGTCGCGGGGGTACCCGCCGGATTCGCGGCCTGCGGGTCCCGGTCGGGCGCGGTCGGCGACGACGGGGTGGCCGGCGCCGCGGACGAGGCGTCAGCGGCGAAGGCGGGCGAGGACAGCAGGACGGCCGGGGCTATCGCGGCGGTGGCCACGACGGACGCGATCCGGGGCAGCTTCACAGGTGGGGATTCCATTCTTCACAAGTGTGATGATCGGCAGCCTGTGAAGAATAGGCCCCTGCCGGGAGCCACAAGCGTCGATTTTGCGACAAAGATGGATCAAGTCATGAGGATCACAGCTCCACGGCCACCCCCTCGCGGGAGGACCTGCGGGCCGCCTCCAGTACCGCCAGGCAGCGCGCCGCCTCCTCGGCGGTGACCGGCGCCGGTCCGCCCGTACGGAGGGCCTCCGCGACGGCGGCGTAGTACGCGGGGTAGTCGCCGGGGGCCGTCCGCACCGGGATTCCGCCGCCCGTGAGCGGGGACTCGCCGGAGCCCAGCCGGCCCCACAGGTGCTCGGGCTCCTCGCCCCACGGCTGCCCGTCGACGCCGGGGCGCAGGCCCTCGCGCAGGGCGGCCTCCTGCGGGTCCAGGCCGTACTTGACGTAGCCGGCGCGCGAGCCGAGTACGCGGAACCGCGGGCCGAGCTGGGCCGTGGTCGCGCTGACGTAGAGGTGGGAGCGGACTCCGTTCACGTGCGTGATCGCGATGAACGTGTCGTCGTCGGTCTCGGCGGCCGGGCGGCGCACGTCCGTCTCCGCGTAGACGCGTACCGCCGGGCCGAACAGCACGAGTGCCTGGTCGACGACGTGGCTGCCGAGGTCGTACAGCAGGCCGCCGACCTCCTCCGGGGCTCCGGACTCCCGCCAGCCGCCCTTGAGCTGGGGACGCCAGCGCTCGTAGCGGGACTCGAAGCGCTGGACCTCGCCGAGCTCGCCGTCGGCGAGGAGGCGGCGCAGGGTGAGGAAGTCGTTGTCCCAGCGGCGGTTCTGGAAGACGGAGAGGAAGGTCCCGGTGCGCTCCGCGAGCGCGGCCAGCTCGTACGCCTCGGCGGCGGTGGCGGCGAGCGGCTTGTCCACGACCACGGGGATGCCGGCGGTGAGGGCGGCGGTGGCGAAGGGGACGTGGGTCTTGTTGGGAGAGGCGACGACGACCAGGTCCGGGGCGTCGGGCCGCTGCCAGAGCTCGTCGGCGGAGGGGGCGATGCGGACGCCGGGGTGGGCCTCGCGGGCCTGGGCCTGCCGGCCGGGGTCGGAGGTGACGACCGTGTCGAGGACGAGGCCGTCGGTGGCGGACACGAGAGGGGCGTGGAAGACGGAGCCGGCGAGCCCGTAGCCGATGAGCGCCACGCGCAGCGGGGCGGAGGGAGAGGTGGGGGAGGCGTGGGAGGCGTGGGAGGCGGGAGAGGTCGGGGAGGCGTCCATGGGACCACTTTGGCAACAGTGTTGTGTAAGTGCAAGGAGGGTGGACAATGGGCGGGTGAACAGGGGCGACGGGGGCGACGGGGGAGGCGGAGGCGGCGGGGTCAACCTGCCGGCGCTGCGGGGGCACAACGAGGCGCTGCTGCTGGACCTGCTGCGCGCCGCCGGCGCGCCGGGGCTCGGCCGCGCGGAGCTCGCCGCCCGTACGGGGCTCACCCCGCAGGCCGTCAGCAAGATCACCGCGCGGCTGGCGGCGGAGGGGCTGGTCGCCGAGGCCGGGCGCGGCGCCTCCACCGGCGGCAAGCCGCGCACGCTGCTGCGGCTGGTGCCCGGGGCCCGGCACGCGGTGGGGGTGCACCTGGACCGCGACGAGCTGAGCGCGGTCAGGGTCGACCTGGCGGGCGGCGTGGTCGCGCGGTGGAGCGGGCCGCTGGACTTCGGGGCCGGTCCGGAACGGGTGGTGGATTCGGTCGTACGAGCGGTCGCGCGGGTTTCCGGCGAGGCCGGGGCGGGGCCGCCGCTGCTCGGGGTGGGCGCCGCCGCGCCGGGCCCGCTGGACTGGCGCAGCGGGGTGCTGGGGAGGGTGACGGGGTTCCCGGACTGGGCGGGGTACCCGTTGCGGGAGGTGCTGGCGGGGCGCCTGGGGTTGCCCGTGGTGCTGGACAAGGACACCAACGCCGGGGTCGTGGCGGGGGCTCCGGGCGGGCCGGGCTCCGGTACCTCGGTGTACCTCCACGTCGGGACCGGGCTCGGGGCGGGGCTGCGCTTCGACGGGGCGGTGCACAGGGGGGCGCGCTCGGCGGCGGGGGAGTTCGGGCACCAGGTGCTGCGGCTGGACGGGCCGGCGTGCCGGTGCGGCGGGCGCGGCTGCCTGGAGGTGCTCTGCCTGGAGGCGGTGGCCCGGGGCGATGTGGCGGAGGCGGCGCGACTGCTGGGGGAGGGGGCGGCGAACCTGGCCGCGCTGCTGGACGTGGACCGGGTCCTGCTGGGGGGCCGGGTCGTGGACGCGGATCCGGAGCCCTTCGTGGCCGGGGTCCGCGCGGCGCTGGAGTCCCGCGTGCTGCTGGAGCACCCCCCGACGGTTGCGGCCACCCCGGCCGGGGTGGCGGAGGGCGCGGCGGCCCTGGTCCGGGGCCGGGTCTTCGGCTGGACCTGACCCCACCCCGCGGCGGGCCCGCCGGCTCCGCCCAGGCGGCCCGGCCGCGCCCCTGGGGGGCGGGCTCGGCGTTCTGGCTCCGCCCGCCCCCGTCGGGAGGCCCCCCGCGTCCCGGCTTTGCCCGCCACTGTCGGGGAGTCCCGCGTTCCGGCTCCGCACGCCCCTGCCCGGGCGGTGGTGCGGCGGTGGCGCGGTGCGCGTGTGGGCAGTGCCCCTCCCCGCCCTTCCACCGTTCCCCGGGGCTCCGCCCCGGCCCCGACTGCCCGGGGGCTGGGCCTGCGGGCCCCGGCTGCCCCCGGTCGGGGGCTCCGCCCCGGCCCCGGCTGGACCCCGGCCGCGGGGCCCGGCCCCGACTGCCCCCGGGCTGCGCCCGCGGGCCCCGGCCCCGACTGCCCGGAGGCTGCGCCTGCGGCCCCGGGCAGTCGGGCCGCCCCCCCGCCGCCCCCCGAGGCCGGCCCCCCTGGGCGGCCCCCGGGGCTCCGCCCCTGGCTTCGGCTGCCCCGCCTGGGAGGCCCTCCGGCTGGGGCCCGGTCCTCGGGGGGTCCGCCCCGCCCCCATTGACCCCGGCCGCCGTTTGGGCGTAAACCGGGAGGGCTTGGGCGTGGGGTTGGGTGGGGTTTCGGCGCGCGTGGCAGGGTGCGGGGAAGGTCGGGGTGATTGTCGCCTCGTCCGATCATCGTTCCGTTCCGTACGTCCGTGCGTCCGTCCGTCCGTCCGGCGAGCAGCAAAGGTCTTCCATGCGACTGCGCAACGCCCTCGCCCTCACCGCCCTCCTCCTCGCCCTCGGTACCGCCACGGCCCCCACCGCCACCGCCGACATCGGCAACGGCGGCGGCGCCCGCCCGGCCCCCGCGCTGCCCTCCCGCGCGCACGCCACCTGCGGCGACGGCAAGGCCACCGCGTTCCCCATCGGGGCGCGGATCCGGGGCGGCCCGGCGGTCTACCGGGCGGGCGGCGGGCCGCAGACCTGGCTGCTGGACCTGACCAACACCACGAGCGGCGCGTGCACCGCCATCCACCCCGTGGTCGTCTTCACCGACGCCGCCCGCCACCTGCGGCCGGCCCACCTCCGCATGGAGTTCGAGGCGCCCGGCGGCCCGTACCCCGTCACCCTGGAGCGCTCCGACCGCGACGAGATCATCGCGGTGTTCGACGGGGGGAGCCGGTTCTCCGGCTTCTCCGTGCCGGCCGGCGGGTCCGCCACCGTCAAGGTGCGGCTGGCGTTCGCCCCCGACGCCCCCCTCGGCGAGGTCGTCGCCGACGCCGCGCTGGTCCAGCGCAAGGCGGACGACGGGGAGTGGGTCGGCGAAGCCGGCGGGTACCGCTTCTCGGTGGAGGGGCCGCAGGACCCGGCCGAGGCGGGCTCGCTCGCGCACACCGGCCCCCGCGAGTGGGCCTACGGGGGCGCGGCCGTCGCCGCCCTCGCCGCCGGGGGCGGGCTGCTGCTCGGGGCCCGGAGGGTCAAGGCGTCCGCATAGGGGCGCCGGCGTAGGGGCGCCGGCGTAGGGGCGTACGCGTAGGCGCGTACCTGCCACGGCGTACCTGCCACGGCGCGCCTGCCACGGCGTGCGCGCAAGGGCAGGTGCGCATGGGCGTCGCGCACCCACGTACACGCAAGGCCGTGCGCGGACGGGTGTCCGGGGGCGGGGCTTGCGTACACCTGGTCCGCGTACAGTCCCAGGGTGGAAGATCAGAACCCCCCGTCCCACCGCCCCGGCTCGCCCGTCCGGTCCGGGATTCCCGAGCACGGCCGCATCCCCAAGTACTACGCCGTCAAGGCGCGCATCGCCGGCCTCCTCGACGAGCTCGGCGAGGGCGGCCTGCTGCCCACCGAGCGGGATCTCGCCGAGCGGTACGAGGTGGCCCGCGAGACCGTGCGGCAGGCGCTGCGCGAGCTGCTGCTCGAAGGGCGGCTGCGCCGTTCCGGGCGCGGGACCGTGGTGGCCGGTCCCAAGCTGGAGCAGCCCCTCTCCCTCGCGAGCTACACCGAGGGCGTGCGCCGGCAGGGCAGACGCCCCGGCCGCAACCTCATCGGCCTGGAGCGCTTCCCCTGCCCGGCCGACCTCGCGCCCGGCATCGGCGCCGAGCCGGGGGAGCCCGTCTGGCACCTGGAGCGGGTGCTGCTCGCCGACGACGAGCGGGTCGGGCTGGAGAGCACGTACATCCGGGTGGCCCGCGTCCCCCGCCTCGACGTCGATTTCCAGCCGGACTCCTCCTTCTACGGCTACCTCCACGACAGCCTCGGCATCTCCTTCGGTGACGCCGACGAGAAGCTGGAGACCGTCCTCGCGACCCCCCGCGAGGCCCTGCTGATCGGTACGCCGCCCGCGCTGCCGATGCTGCTCATCCACCGCTTCTCGCGGGACCGGGACGGTCGGCCGCTGGAGCGGGTGCGTTCGCTCTACCGTGGCGACCGGTTCAGCTTCACGACCCACCTGCGGCCCGATTAGCCGCCGCCCCGCCCCACCGAATCGCCCCCAACCACCCAGACCGTGCCCAATTGAAATCACGGAACGGTAACGGGTCTAGTCCAAGCGTCGAGGGCTGTTCACCACCCGGACGCCCCCGAGACCCTCCCGGGTCACGGACCGCGCCCACCGTGGACGGCGTGAGAGTCATAGTCGTCGGAGGCGGCGTGGTCGGCACCATGCACGCCTGGCAAGCAGTCCAACGCGGCCACGAGGTCGTCCAGATCGAGCGGGAGGCCGAGGCGCGCGGCGCCTCACTGCGCAATTTCGGCCAGATCTGGGTCAGCGGCCGGGCCGGGGGCGAGGAGCTCGACACCGCCCTGCGCGCCCGCGAGCTCTGGGAGCGGATCGGCGCGGAGGTGCCCGGCCTGGGCTTCCGTGCCATCGGCTCCCTCACCCCCGTACGCAACGCCCGCGAGCACGCGGTCGCCGAGGCGGCCGCCGCCCGCCCCGACGCCGCCGCCCGCGGCTACGAACTGGTCACCGCCGCGGAGGCCCGGCGGATCAACCCGGCCCTGCGCGGCGCCTTCGAAGCGGCCCTGTGGTGCGAGCGCGACGCCGCCGTCGAGCCCCGCACCGCCCAGCTCCACCTCCGCGAGGCCCTCCGCGCCTCCGGCCGCTACACCTTCGTCCCCGGCCGCGAGGTCCGCGACCTGGCCGGCCCCGCCGCCGTCCGCGACGACCACGGCGACGTCCACCGCGGCGACGCCGTCGTCCTCGCCACCGGCGCCTGGCTGTCCGGCCTGGTCCGCGAACTCGCCCCCGAACTGCCCGTGCGCCGCGTCCGGCTCCAGATGATGCAGACCGCACCCCTCGGCGAGCCGCTCACCACCTCCGTCGCCGACGCGGACAGCTTCCGCTACTACCCCGCCTACCGGTCCGAGGCCCTCGACGAGCTCAACGCCGCACAGGCACAGACGCCCGTGGCCGCCGCCCACAAGATGCAGCTGCTGATGGTGCAGCGCCAGGACGGCGGACTGACCATCGGCGACACCCACGAGTACGAGCACCCCTTCGCGTTCGACACCCTCGAAGACCCCTACGACCACCTCACCCAGGTCGTCGAGTCCTTCCTGGGCCGCCCCCTGCCGAAGATCCGGCACCGCTGGGCGGGCGTGTACGCGCAGTGCACCGACACCACCCGCGTCGTCCACCGCCAGCAGGTCGGCGAAGGCGTCTGGCTGGTGACCGGACCCGGCGGACGCGGCATGACCTGCTCCCCCGCCATCGCCGAGACCACCGCGAACGAACTGGGCTGGTGAGCCGCATGACCGACACCCCGAAGAAGCTCGTCGTCCTCGACATGGCCGGCACCACCGTCGCCGACGGCGGTCTCGTCGAGCGCGCCTTCGAACGCGCCGCCGAACGCCTCGGCGTCGAACCGGGCACCCCCGACCACGCCGAGAAGCTCCAGTACGTCCGCGACACCATGGGCGAGTCGAAGATCTCCGTCTTCCGGCACCTCTTCGGCAGCGAGGAACGCGCCCGGCTCGCCAACTCCGCCTTCGAGGAGGCCTACGCCGAACTCGTCGACGCCGGCCTCATCGCCCCCGTGACCGGAGCCCGCGCCACCATCGAGGGACTCCGCGCCGACGGTCACACCGTCGTCCTGACCACCGGCTTCGCCCGCGTCACCCAGGACGCCATCCTCGACGCCCTCGGCTGGCGGGACCTCCCCGACCTCACCCTGTGCCCCGCCGACGCCGGCGGCCGCGGCCGGCCCTACCCCGACATGGTGCTGGCCGCGTTCCTGCGCACCGGCGCCGTGACCGACGTACGCGACACCGTCGTCGCCGGCGACACGGCGTACGACATGCTCAGCGGCCACCGTGCCGGGGCGGGCATCGTCGCCGGCGTCCTCACCGGCGCCCACGACCGGGCCGCCCTCACCGGGCACGGCGCCACCCACGTCCTCGCCTCCGTCGCCGAACTGCCCGCCCTCCTCACCGGAACGCGGCCGTCGTGAGCGGCATCCGCTTCGACTCCGTATCGGTCGCCTACCACGGCACCACCGTCCTGGACTCCCTCGACCTGACCGTCGAACCCGGCGAGGTCATGGCGCTGCTCGGCCCCTCCGGCTCCGGCAAGACCACGGCGCTGCGCGCGGTCGCCGGCTTCGTCCGGCCCTCCGCCGGACGGGTGCTCATCGGCGGCCGCGACGTCACCGCGCTCCCGCCGCACAAACGCGGCATCGGGATGGTCGTCCAGCAGTACGCCCTCTTCCCGCACATGCGCGTCGAGGACAACGTCGCCTTCGGCCTCCGGGCCCAGAAGGCCCCCAAGGCCGGGATCCCCGAACGGGTCGCCGAGGTCCTGGAGATGACGGGGATGGCCGCCTACGCCCGCCGCTACCCCCGCGAGCTGTCCGGCGGCCAGCAGCAGCGCGTGGCCATCGCCCGCGCCCTCGCCATCCGCCCCGGCGTCCTCCTGCTCGACGAACCCCTCTCCGCCCTCGACGCGCAGCTGCGCTCCGGGATGCTGGCGGAACTTGCGCGGCTGCACCGCGAACTGCCCGACGTGTCCGTCCTGTACGTCACCCACGACCAGGTCGAGGCGCTGACCCTGGCCGACCGGATCGCCGTCATGGACCGGGCCCGCCTCCAGGACTGCGGCACCCCGCAGCAGCTGTACCGGGCCCCGCGCACCGAGTTCACGGCCTCCTTCGTCGGCAACGCCAACCTGCTGCCGGTGACGGTCGCCGACGGCGGCGCGGTCTTCGCGGGGCGCCCCCTGACCGTGGACGCCGCGGGCGCGGTGCCGGGTGCCGGCGCCACCCTGTGCGTACGCCCGCACCTGCTCGGGCTCGGCGAGGGCCCCAACACCCTGAGCGGGACGATCACCGAGGTGCAGTGGCGCGGCTCGACGCACCGGCTGTACGTGGACGTGGGCGGGCACAGCGTGAAGGCGGACCTGCCCGAGCTGAGGGAGACGCCGGCGCTGGGCGACCGGGTCACGCTGCACTTCGAGCCCCGCGACGCGGTGCTGCTGGCGGCGGGGGTCTCGGATGCCTGACGCCTCGCGGCGGGCCGCCGACCGGACCCTCCCGCCCCGTCCCCCGGCCGCCCCCGCCGCCCCCGCTGGACCCGTCGCCCGGGGATCCGCCCCCGCCGCCCCCGCGGGATCCGTCGCCCCGGCCGGATCCACGGCCCCGGAGGACTCTGCCGCCCCCGCCGTCCCCGCAGCCCCGGCCGCCGTCGGCCCGGGCGCGGGCGGAGCCGGCGCCGGGCGGCCTTCCCCCGCCCCGGCCGCTCGTCAGCCCGGGCCCGGCCCCGGCGCGCGCCCGCGCCCGCGGCTGCCGCGCGGTGTCTGGGCGCTGCCCCCCGTGGTGGTGCTCGCGCTGGTCTTCCTGTACCCCCTGGCGCTGGTCGTCCAGCAGTCCTTCAGCCCCGAGGACGGCGGCGGCGCCCTCGACGCCTACTCCGCCGTCTTCGCCTCGACCGCCTTCCGCGAGGCCCTCGGCACCACCGTCTGGCTGGCCGTCGGCGCCACCGCCGGCTGTCTCCTCCTCGGCTTCGTCCTCGCCGTGGTCATCGCCTTCGTCCCCTTCCCGGGAGCCAGGGCCGTCGCCAAGTTCATCGACGTCTTCCTCTCCTTCCCCTCCTTCCTCATCACCCTCGCCCTGCTCTTCATCTACGGCACGGTCGGCATGGCCAACGGCGTCTGGACCGACGTCTTCGGCGTGGCCGAAGGCCCCTTCCGGTTCCTGGCCACCCCCTGGGGCGTCCTCCTCGCGGAGATCACCTACTTCACGCCCTTCGTGATGCGTCCGCTGCTCGCCGCCTTCTCCCAGCTGGACACCGCCCAGCTGGAGGTCGCCGCGGGCCTCGGCGCCCGGCCCGCCCGGATCGTCCGGCAGGTGATCCTCCCCGAGGCGCTGCCCGCGCTGGCGGCCGGCGGGAGCCTCGTCCTCGTCATGTGCCTCAACGAGTTCGGGATCGTCCTGTTCACCGGGGCCAAGGACGTCACGACCCTCCCGATGCTCGTCTACGGCAAGGCGATCCTCGAATCCGACTACACGGCCGCCTGCGTGGTCGCCGTCGTCAACATCGCGATATCCGTCGGCCTGTTCGGCCTCTACCGGGTGGTGGGCAAGCGTGCTGGTGCATAGCAAGGGCGGCCGCTGGGCCGCCTGGGGCCTGTTCGGCGTCCTCTTCCTGCCCCTCTTCGCGCTGCCCCTCCTCGTCGTGGTGGCGGCCTCCTTCGCCACCCACTGGTCCGGCGCCTTCCCCTCCGGCCCGACCACCGAGAACTACGCCGCCGCCGTCCGCGGGGAGTCCCTCCAGGCCCTGACCACCTCCCTGGTCACCGCCCTCGCCGCGAGCCTGCTCGCGCTCACCCTCGGCACCTGGGCGGCGCTGGCCGCCGCGTCCCTCGGCAAGCGCGGGAAGCGGTGCCTGGACGCCCTGTTCGTGCTGCCGGTCGCCGTGCCGTCCGTGGTCGTCGGCCTCGCCGTCCTCGTCGCCTTCAGCCGGCCGCCGGTCCTCCTCAACGGCACCGGTTCCATCGTCGTCCTGGCGCACACGGTGCTCGTCACGGCGTTCGCCTACCAGTCGGTCTCCGCCGCCATCGTCCGTCTCGACCCCGCGTACGAGCAGGCCGCCGCCTCCCTCGGAGCCCGGCCCGGCTACGTCCTGTGGCGGGTCCGGCTCCCGCTCCTGCTGCCGTCCCTCACCGCGGCCGCGGGCCTCTGCTTCGCCCTGTCCATGGGCGAGCTGAGCGCCACGATGATGCTCTACCCCCCGGACTGGATGCCCCTCCCGGTCCGGATCTTCACCGCAACCGACCGCGGCTCGCTCTTCGGCGGCTCCGCCGTCGCCGTGGTCCTGATGGCCACCACCCTGCTGGTGCTGCTGGCCGTCTCCCGCGTCCGCACCCGGGCCGCGTACCGCTGACCCCGGCCCCGCAGGCCGCCGCCCCCGCAACCGCCCTTCCCCTCCAGTCCCCGCAGACTCCCTTTCCCCGTAAGGAAGTTCCATGACCGGCAAGTTCCCGCTCCGGACCGCCGCCGCCCTCACCGGCGGCCTCGCCCTCGCCGCCTCCCTCACCGCCTGCGGCGGCTCCACGACCGCAGACCCCGCCGCCGACGCCAACGGCGGCGGCGAGAAGACCGTCACCGTCTACAGCGCGGACGGCCTCAAGAGCGACAAGGGCGACGGCTGGTACGACAAGGTCTTCGCCGACTTCACCAAGAAGACCGGCATCGAGGTCAAGTACGTCGAGGGCGGCTCCGGCGAGATGGTGCAGCGCGCGGTCCGCGAGAAGACCAACACCCAGGCCGACGTGCTGATCACGCTGCCGCCCTTCATCCAGCAGGCCGACGGCAAGGGGCTGCTCCAGCCGTACGTCCCGCAGGGCGCCGACAAGGTCAACGGCGCCGACAAGTCCGCCGACGGCAAGTGGACCTCCGTCGTCAACAACTACTTCGGCTTCGTCTACAACAAGAAGGAGCTCGGCCAGGCGCCCAGGACCTGGGAGGAGCTCCTCGACGCCAGGTACAAGGGCAAGCTCCAGTACTCCACCCCCGGCATCGCGGGCGACGGCACGGCCGTCCTCATCAAGTCGATGCACGACTTCGGCGGCAAGGAGCCGGCGATGGAGTACCTCAGGAAGCTCCAGGCCAACAACGTCGGCCCCTCCTCCTCCACCAGCAAGCTCGCGCCGAAGACAGACAAGGGCGAACTGCTCGTCGCCAACGGCGACGTCCAGATGAACTTCGCGCAGTCCAAGTCCATGCCCAACCTCGGCATCTGGTTCCCCGCCAAAGACGGCGGCAAGCCCACCACCTTCGCCCTGCCCTACGCCGCCGGCCTGGTCGCCAAGGCCCCGCACGCCGACAACGGCAGGAAGCTCCTCGACTTCATGCTCGGCGAGGAGGCCCAGAGGCAGGTCAGCGAGGTCGGCGGCGGCTTCCCCGCGCGCGCCGACGTCAAGCCGACCGACGCCAACGCCATCGAACTCACCAAGCTCATGACCGGAGTCGAGGTCTTCCAGCCGGACTGGACCGACATCGACAAGAACCTCACCGCCTACGTCGACGCGTGGAAGTCCGCGACCGGCAGCTGAGCCTTAACCCGGCGGCCACCCAGGGCCGCGACAGTCACCAGTGGATAACGGGTCTGGACCGAAGGCTGACCCTCCGGTCCGGGCCCTCCGCACGTTCGCGCACGTTCCCGCACGACGCCGCGCGACGCCGCCCCGTCCCCCGCACCTCTCTTCACGCTCCCGGAGGAGTACGTGTCCACTGTCCTGTCCGGACGCACCCTCGCCGTGGCCGCCACCGCCACGGCCCTGATCGCCACCGCCCTCGGCGCCACCACCGCGACCGCCGCCACCGACCCGGCCACAGCCGCGGCCGAGGCCGCGGCCAAGGCGGCCGCCACCGCCACCGCCCCCGCGACGGCCGCGGCGAACACCGACAAGGTCCTCGTCATCGGCCTCGACGGCGTGGTCCTCGACCGCGTCAAGGCGGCCAACGCCCCCCACCTCAAGGGCCTCATGGCCCAGGGCCTGACCGCCCGCAGCACCCTCTACGCGAACCCGATGGCCGCCACCTCGTCCGGCCCGGGCTGGTCCACCATCGCCACCGGCGTCTGGCCCGACAAGCACGGCGTGAAGGACAACTCCTTCACCGGCAAGAACTACGCCGCCCACCCCGACTTCCTGACCCGCGTCGAGAACGCCAAGCCGTCCCTCAACACCTACGCGGCCGCCGACTGGGAGCCCATCACCTCCACCGACCAGAACGGCCCGATCTTCTCCGCCAAGGTCGACAAGCGGCTCTCCCTCAAGGGAGACCGCGACGGCTACGGCAACGAGGACCCGAAGATCGCCGCCGCGGCCGCCGCCGAACTGCGCGACCAGAACCCGGACGCCGCCTTCGTCTACCTCGGCCAGGTCGACTCCGCCGGCCACTCCTACGGCGCCGCCAGCCAGCAGTACCTCGACTCCGTCGCCCGTGTCGACGCGCTGGTCGGCCAGCTCCTCACGGCCGTCCAGAACCGGCCCGCCTACGCCCAGGAGAACTGGAAGATCCTGGTCACCACCGACCACGGCCACACCGACGGCGGCGGCCACGGCGGCTCCACCATCCAGGAACGCGGCACCTTCGTCATCGCCAAGGGCGCAGGCATCCCCGCCGGTTCCGTACGCGACGACGTCCGCCTCGCCGACGTCGCCGCGACCGCGCTCGCCCAGGTCGGCGTCCCCACCGCCGCACTGGACGGCGTACCGCTGGCCACCCCCGACAGCGACCCCTTCGACACCCTGCGCCCGAACCTGCGGACCCGCGTGGACGAGACGGGCATCCCCGCCGCCACCAAGGGCTTCACGCACACCCCGCCCGCCGGCTGGTCCGTCGACAACTCCCGGATGGGCACGGGCGGCGTCACCGAATGGGCCGGATGGGCCTTCGCCACCGACGAGTTCTGGAGCCAGGCGCAGCGCGACCAGTGGCGCGAGCTGAACGTCCGCTCCCGTGACGTGTTCGCCGTCGCCGACTCCGACGAGTGGGACGACAAGACGCACACCGGCACCTTCGACTCCACCCTGATCACCCCGAAGTGGCCCGTCACCGGCGGCACCACGCGCACCCTGTCCTTCCAGTCGCACTACCGCCACGAGTCCGGCCAGACCGCGCAGGTCCTCGTCTCCTACAACGGGGGCGCGGCGGCCGTCGTCAAGAACTACACCGCCGACGCCGTGGCGAAGGCCGAGTCCCTCACCCTCCAGGTGCCGGCCGGTGCCACGGACGTCCAGGTCCGCTTCCGCTACAGCGGCGACAACAACTGGTACTGGACCGTGGACAACGTCACCCTCGACTGACCCCGCCCTCCCCGGCGCGCCCCCTGCCCCCGGGGGCCCGCTGTCCGGGCCGTGGACGCCCTCCCCGTCCGCGGCCCGGCACCGCTAGGGTGGTACAGACCAGAGGCCCCCGAGGTCAGAGGCCCCGCAGAGCGGAGAGACGTCCCGTGGCAGAGCGCAAGCCGATCGAATCCTGGCTCACCGACATGGACGGGGTCCTCATCCACGAGGGCACCCCGATCCCCGGTGCGGACGCCTTCATCAAGCGGCTGCGCGAATCCGGCAAGCCCTTCCTGGTCCTGACCAACAACTCCATCTACACCCCGCGCGACCTCCAGGCCCGGCTCAGCCGGATGGGCCTGGACGTGCCCGTCGAGAACATCTGGACCTCCGCGCTCGCCACCGCGAAGTTCCTCGACGACCAGCGCCCGGGCGGCACCGCCTACGTCATCGGCGAGGCGGGCCTGACCACGGCCCTGCACGACATCGGCTACATCCTGACCGACCACGAGCCCGACTACGTGGTCCTCGGCGAGACGCGGACCTACTCGTTCGAGGCCATGACCAAGGCCGTCCGGCTGATCAACGGCGGCGCCCGCTTCATCTGCACCAACCCCGACGAGACCGGCCCCTCCACCGAGGGCCCGCTCCCGGCCACCGGAGCGGTCGCCGCACTGATCACGAAGGCGACCGGCAAGAAGCCGTACTTCGCCGGCAAGCCCAACCCGCTGATGATGCGTACGGGCCTCAACGCCATCGGCGCCCACTCCGAGACCAGCGCGATGATCGGCGACCGGATGGACACCGACGTACTGGCCGGGCTGGAGGCGGGCATGCAGACCTTCCTCGTGCTGACCGGTCTGACCACGGTCGAGGACACCGAGAGGTTCCCGTACCGTCCGACCAGGACGGTCGACTCCATCGCCGATCTCGTGGACCTGGTGTAGCCGGGCGTTAGCGCGTACGGCTGACACGTACGGGCCAAGAGAGCGCCGCTCCGGATGCGGAGCGGCGCGTCGCGCGTGAATCTCCTTGTTGAGGAGGTTCACCATGCGCTGTTCTCTGATCGCTCTCCGTGCCGCAGGGGTCGCCGTCGCCCTGGCGGCCTGCACCGCGGTGACCGCCCCCGCGGCCCTCGCGAACGAATGGGACCGCGGCGGCGTCTCGGTGGAACCCAACCCCGCCGACCCGGGGGCGCACGTCAAGATCCGCGTCCGGGGCTGTGACGGGGACTGGGGGGTGGCCCGTTCCCCCGTCTTCACGTCCGACGCCCGGCTCTCCCCGGGCCGCGGCGACGGCCGGACCCTCTGGGGCGAGGCCAAGGTCCGCCCGCACGCCGGCCCGGGATGGCACGAGATCCGGGTCAAGTGCGACGGCGCCGACGGGCTGCGCGGTTCCATCGAGATCCGCCACCGCGGCCACCACCGCCCCGATCCGCACCGCTCGCCGGTCTGGCCGGTCCACGCCGGCGGCGGCGGCATGTCCGCCGAGATCGCCGAGACGACCCGGCTGGCGACGGCCGCGAAGAAGAGTCACGGCGATGACGGTCCCGGGCTCCCGCACACCGTGATCGGCGCCGTCCTCGCCGCCGCGGCCACCCTGGCGGTCGCCGGCCGGGCCATCACCCTGCGCCGCCGACGCAACGGCGGATGAGCGAGCCCCGGGCGTCCGCCGGCGGCAGGCTGCTCACCTTCGCCGCCTGGACGGTGATGGTGCTGGGTCTGTGGCTGTGGGGCAAGGAGATCACCGGGGTCCCGCCGGGTCCGCCGGCCGGGCAGGGCGCCGGGCAGCAGGGGCTTGCCCTCCCGGCCGCGCGGGCCCCGCTGTCCGGGGCGATGCCCGCACGGGTCGACGTACCGGCGCTCGGCGTCCAGGCGCCGGTGATCGCGCGCGGCCTGGACGCGCGGGGGGCGATCGACCCGCCGCCGTACGAGCTGCCGGGGACGGTGGGCTGGTGGGGCGCGGGTCCGGCGCCCGGCGCGGCGGGGGCGGCGCTGATGGTCGGGCACGTGGACACGGAGTCGAAGCCGGCCGTGTTCTACGGCCTGAGCTCGCTCAAGCCGGGCCAGCAGATCCGCGTGGCGCGGGCGGACGGGACGGTCGCCGAGTTCACCGTGGAGGACGTACGCGTCTACGAGCGCGCGGGCTTCGACCCGCACAGGGCGTACGGGCCCCGGATCGAGGGCCGCGCCGAACTGCGGCTGGTGACCTGCGGCGGGACCTACGACAAGGCGGCCGGGCAGTACTCGGCGAACGTGGTGGTCTCCGCGTACCTGACGGGCGCGGGCGCGGCGGCCGTCTGAGGCGGCAGGGCCGCTGGGCCGTCCGGGTCCTGGTCCTGCCGAGGCCCGTCCGGGTCCACCCGGTGGACGGCAGAACGAAGAAGACCCCCGCAGCTTCCGCTGCGGGGGTCTTCTTCTTGTCTGTGCGCCGCCAGGGACTCGAACCCCGGACCCGCTGATTAAGAGTCAGCTGCTCTAACCAACTGAGCTAGCGGCGCCTGCTGACAGGGAAAACTCTACCCCACCTGGAGAGGTACTCGTGACCAGCCGCGCCCACGTTGTCCGATTAACCCATGTTTAAGAGGTTTGTCGTGCACGATATGTCTGGTCGAGCCGAATCTGATGCCCCGACAGATGCGTGCCCGGCCGACCAGTGGACGAGCAGGGGAGTGGACGGAACCGCATGACGATGCAGCCTCCGGTGCATGTGCAGATGCCGACGCCGATGACGATGCCGGCCTTCGAGGAGTACGAGCCCGCCGGCGACTGCGTGTGCCTCGGGTGCGCGCAGCGGCGCCGCGCCCTCGCGCGCGGGCGGGCCGTGGCGCTCCGGGACGGGGGCCACCCGGCCGCGCGCGGGGCCCGCCGGGCGCTGGTGCTGGCGACCGCCGCCGGGGTGGTGCTGGGCGGCGGCGGATCGGCGGCTCTCGCGGCGGCCAGGCCGACGCCGGGTCCGGGCGCGGGGCCGGTGACCCTGGACGACCGGGACGACCGGGACGGCGCGGACGGCCCGGGCAGCCCGCAGGGCGATCGGGCCCCGCTGCACGGCCGCCCGGCACCGGGACCGCGTCCGCCGTCTTCGACGACGGGGCGGCCGGGCGCGCCGCCCGCGGTACGGGCCATCGACCGGGCCACGATCATCAACCGGGCGAAGATCTGGCTGGACGCCCAGGTCCCCTACAGCATGTCCGAGTACTGGGCGGACGGCTACCGGCAGGACTGCTCGGGGTACGTCTCCATGGTCTGGAACCTCGGTACGAACGAGTGGACCGGCAGCCTCGACACCTTCGCCACGAAGATCACGAAGGAGGAGCTGCTGCCGGGGGACATGCTGCTCTTCCACAACCCGGCCGACCCCAACAACGGCTCGCACGTCGTCATCTTCGGCGGCTGGGCCGACGAGACGCGCACGCACTACGTCGCGTACGAGCAGACCCGCCCGTTCACGCGGAAGCTGGCGACGCCGTACGGGTACTGGAAGAACTCGGAGAAGTACGTGCCGTACCGGTACAACGGCGTGACCGCCGGGGTCCTGCCGGACGGGCCGGTGCCGGGCGCCCCGGCGGCGGGCGCGGCCGTCTTCCCCGGCGCGGCCAAGTTCGGTCCGGGCGCGGACAACGAGCACGTCACCGAGCTGGCCAAGATGCTGATCGGGCGCGGCGCGCTGCGGTTCTACCCCAAGGGGCCGAGCTCGAAGTGGAGCGAGGCCGACCGGCTGGCCACGCAGGCCTTCCAGCAGGCGCAGGGCTGGACGGGTGCCGACGCCGACGGCATCCCCGGCGAGCACACCTGGCGGCTGCTGGTCCAGCGCCAGGGCAAGGACATCCCGCCGACGGGACGGACGGGTCCGGGCGTACCGAAGCCGAAGCCGAAGCCCGGGCCGGGACCCCTGCTGGGGGCCCCCGCCGCCCTGCCGGGTCCCGCCGGGGCGCCCGTCTATCCGGGGATCGGGGTCTTCCGGCCCGGGCAGTCCCACCCGGCCGTCCTCGCCCTGGGCCGCCGGCTGGCCCTCAAGGGCTTCGGCAAGTACTACACGTCCGGCCCGGGCCCCCGCTGGAGCGAGGCCGACCGCCGCAACGTCGAGGCCTTCCAGCGCGCCCAGGGCTGGCGCGGCGCCTCGGCCGACGGCTACCCGGGCCCGGAAACCTGGCGCCGGCTGTTCGCATGACGGAGGCAACGATGTACCCGAACCACACCACGTTCACGACGGGCACCTTCCGGCTCCCCGAACCGCCCGCCGTGCCGCCTGCGGCGACGCTTCCGGAGCCGGCCGTGGTGTACGGGGGCACCCCGGCCGCCCCGGCGACGGCTCCCGCCCCACCGGTGCACCCGGCCCCGGTGCCGACGGCGGCTTCGACCGGTCAGGCTCCGGCGGCGGCTCCTGCCCCGTCGGCGCACCCGGCCGCCCGCCCCGCTGCGGTGCCGGCTCCGGCTGCCGCCTCGGCTCCGGCCGCTTCGTTCCCGGTGGTGGACCCAGTCCGGGGGGCCGTGCCCGCCGGGCAGTCGGGCGGCCAGGCCGCGCCGGTTCCGCAGTCGGCCCCCGCCGCCCCGGCGCCGGTGGTTGACCCCGTCCGGGTGGCCGCTCAGCCTCCGGCTGCCGCCTCGGCTGCGGTCGGGGTCCCGGCCGCTCCGGCCTCGACGACGGCACCGGCTCCGGCCCAGGCGACGGCTTCCGCTCCGGCGGTGCGTCCCGGCGCGCAGCCGGCCGGTCCGCTTCCGGTTCCGCAGTCGGCGCCCGTCGCCCCGGCTCCGACGGTGGATCCCGCTTCGGCGGTGCACCGCGCCCCCGCCCAGGCGGTGGAGCCCGGCCGGTCCGTCGCGCAGTCGGCGTGGCGCGCCGCCCCGGGTCCGGAGTCGGCCCCCGCCGGGCACCCCGCCGACCCGGTGCCGGCGGCTCCCGGGCAGGCCGCCCGGGCCGGGCATCCCGCCGAGGCGCCGACGCAGCCGTTCGGGGCCACGCGGTTCGCGTCGGGGGTCGTCGCCGCGAGTCCGGCCGCTCCGGCGGCCGGTGCCGTCTCGGCCCCGGCACCCCGCGCCGCCGAGCCGGCCGCCCAGGCCCCGGCAGCGGCCTCCCGCCCCGTTCACCCGCACCCCGCCGCGCCGGAACCCGCACCGGCACCGGCCCCGGACCGGCCCGCGCATCCTGCTCCCGGGGCCGGTCCGGAACCGGCGGCGCTCGCCGTCGCGGCGCACCCGGCCGACGTGCCCGCCGCGCGGAGCCAGGCCGGGGCCGAGGCCGCGCCCGGGGGGATCCCGCACCCCACCGCCGAACCCCCGGCCGGCGTGCCCGGCCCCGGCGCGGCCGAGATCGCCGCCCGGGCGGTCGCGCGCGGGATGCGCACCGGGGACCCCGGGCCGCGCGGCGGCCTCCCGCAGCCCCCGCGCGGCAGCGGTACGGCGGTCACGGAGGTCCCGCTGCACCTCCCCTTCCGGCCGCGGCCCGAGGTCCCCCGGCCGGAGGCCCCGCCGCCCGCGGCCGCCGCCCCCGCCGCCGCGCGCCCGGCGAAGAAGCCGCCCGCCGGGCGGCGCGTCCCCCGGGGTGACGACCGGCTCCGGGAGCACCGGGGGCCCGTGCTGCCCGGCTGGATCGCGGTGGCCGTCGGCGGCCTCGCCCTCCTCAGCTGCGCGGCCGTGCTGTGGCGGGCCGGGGTGGTGCCCGCCACCGTGGTCGCGGCCTTCGGGGCGCCGCCCCGCGCCTACCAGGGGTTGCGCGCCGCGCACTGGCCCCCGCTCGCCTTCCTCGGCATCGTCACCCTCCTCGCGCTCGGCGGCCTCGGCCGGGCCAAGGCGGGCCACG
Organism: Streptomyces sp. NPDC043896; assembly: GCF_056435605.1. Lineage (NCBI taxonomy): Bacteria > Bacillati > Actinomycetota > Actinomycetes > Kitasatosporales > Streptomycetaceae > Streptomyces > Streptomyces sp. NPDC043896. The sequence continues at coordinate 144,674 of NZ_JBWKEE010000011.1, read as the reverse complement.
CCTGGGTGCTCACCCTGTTCGGCCGCTACCGGGGCACGGTCCGGCGTACCGGCCTGACCTGGATCAGCCCCCTCCTGCTGCGCCAGCGGGTCGACGTACGGCTGCGGCACTGGCGCAGCGAGCCGATGGCCGCCGTGGACTCCGGCGGGCTCGCCCTCCAGGTGGTCGTGCAGGTCGTGTGGCAGGTCAAGGACACCGCCCGGGCCACCCTGGCCGTGGAGGACCACACCGGCTACCTCGCCGAGCAGGTCGAGTCGGCCATGGCCCGGGTGCTGTCCCAGCTGCCCGCGGACGCCTTCCACGAGGACGCCCCGACCCTGCGTGACGCCGAGGCCGTCGGTGACGCGCTGACCCGGATGCTGGCGGCCGAAACCGAGGCGGTCGGGATCGAGGTGTACTCGGCCCAGCCCACCCGGATCGAGTACGCCCCGGAGGTGGCGGAGGCCATGCGCCGCCGCCGGGTGGCGGCGATCGACGCGAAGCACCGGGACACGGTGCTGACCTCGGTGGTCGACGCCGTGGACGACACCGTCCACCGGCTGACCTCGCGCGGGATCGTGGAGCTCGACGACTACGAGCGCAAGGCCCTGGTGAAGGACCTCACCGTCGCGTTCTACACCGGGCGGTCCGACCAGTAGCGGGAGTCACGGGGGTCGCGGGGACTCCGCGCGCGAACGGGTGGCCGGTAATGACCGGACCACCCGTTGTCGCATTGGTATAGACATGGCCAACTCCCGTCAATACTGTGGGACTTGGTCTAGACCTAGCACCTGTCGCCGGCCCCGGTGGATCACCGACCGATCCGCCGGGGCCGATCCCCACGCGCGCGCACGTCCCCGCAGGATCCCCCCACGTCCAAGGAGCACCATGCGTTCCTTCCGCATGCCCTCATGGCCCGCGCGCCCCGCCGGGCCCCCGCGCCCCGCCCGCACCTCGCGCCCCGCCCGCACCTCGCGCACCGCGCGCGCCGGCGCCGCCGCCACGCTCGGCCTCGGCCTCCTCGCCGGCGCCACCCTGCTCGGCGCCCCCACCGCCAGCAGCCACGGCTACACCGACACCCCCATCAGCCGGCAGAAGCTCTGCGCCAACCGGACGGTCTCCGACTGCGGGCCCATCCAGTGGGAACCGCAGAGCGTCGAGGGCTACAAGGGCTTCCCGGCGGCCGGCCCGGCCGACGGCCGGATATGCGCCGGCGGGCACGCCGAGTTCGCCCAGCTCGACGATCCGCGCGGCGGCAACTGGCCCGCGACCCGGGTCAACTCCGGCCGGCCCTTCGACTTCCGCTGGCAGTTCACCGCCAACCACTCCACCACCGACTTCAAGTACTTCGTCACCAAGGACGGCTGGGACCCCGCCAAGCCCCTCACCCGCGCCTCCCTCGACCCCCAGCCCTTCCTCGTCGTCCCCTACAACGGCGGCCGCCCGGACATGACCACCATCCACCGCGGCTCCATGCCGGCGGGCAAGACCGGACGGCACATGATCCTGGCCGTCTGGACCGTCAACGACACCCCGATGGCGTTCTACGCCTGCTCCGACGTTCAATTCTGACGGCACGTCAGCTAATCTCCGGCGGCATGCGGACCACGACAGCACCCGATGCCGCCGAGACCGTCGCGGAACTCGTCGCGCGCCAGTGGGGTGACCACCGGCCCGGGCTGATGTACGGGGCCGGCGCGGCCGACAGCGCCGGGCCCACCGTCCTCAGCCGCCACCGGACCGCCCAGGAGGCCGCCGCCCGCGCCGCGCTCCTCGCCGATCTGCTGCCGCCGGGGGCGGAGCCGCACGTGGGGGTGCTGCTCGACAACACCCCCGAATTCCCCTTCTGGCTCGGTGCGGCGGCCCTCGCCGGGGCCGCCGTCGCCGGGATCAACCCCACCCGGCGCGGTCCGGAGCTGGCCCGCGACATCCTCCACACCGACTGCCGGATCCTCGTCACCGAGCCCGCGCACCTCCCGCTGCTGCGCGGCCTCGACCTGCCCGGCGTGCGGCTCCTGGTGACCGGCACCGAGGAGTACGCGGCCCTCCTTGCCCCCTACGCCGCCGCGAAGGCCGGCGAGGCGACCGTCCGCGCGGGGAAACCCGGCCCCGGCACCCGGCTGCTGCTCTACTTCACCTCCGGCTCCACCGGCGCCCCCAAGGCCGCCGTCTGCAGCCAGGGCCGCCTCGCCGCCGCCGGCTCCTCGCTCGCCCGCCACTTCTCGGTCACCCCGGACGACGTCCACTACATCTGCATGCCGCTCTTCCACGGCAACGCCGTCATCGCCGACTGGCTGCCCGCCCTCTCCGCCGGGGCCCCCGTCGCGCTGCGCCGCCGCTTCTCGGCCTCCGCGTTCCTGGACGACGTACGGGCCTACGGGGCGACGTACTTCACCTACGTCGGCCGGGCCGTCCAGTACCTGCTGGCCACCGAGCCCCGCCCCGACGACCGCGAGCACCCGCTGCGCCTGGGCTTCGGCACCGAGGCCGGGGCGGTGGACGCGGCCCGCTTCGCCGACCGCTTCGGGGTCCGGCTCGTCGAGGGGTACGGGGCCACCGAGGGCGGCGCCTCCGTCCAGCGCGGCCCCGGCACCCCGCCGGGCGCGCTGGGCCGGGCCGCTCCGGGCGACGACCTGGCCGTGGTCGACCCGGAGACGGGCCGCGAATGCCCGCCGGCGGTCCTGGACGGCCGCGGCCGGCTGCTCAACGGGGGCGAGGCCATCGGCGAGCTCGTCAACCGGGGCCGCAGCCTCTTCGAGGGCTACTGGCGCAACCCCGGCGCGGAGGCGGCCCGCACCCGGAACGGCTGGTACTGGACCGGTGACCTCTTCTTCCGGGACCCCGCGGGGTTCCTCTACTTCGCGGGCCGCACCGACGACCGGCTCCGGGTCGACAGCGAGAACCTGGCCGCGGCGGTGATCGAGAACGTCCTGGCCCGCTGGGACGCGGCGGCCGCCGTCGCCGTGTACGCGGTCCCGGACGAGGTCGCGGGGGACCAGGTGATGGCCGCCGTCGCCCTGCGCGAGGGCGCCGCCTTCGACCCGGGGGCCTTCGACGCCTTCCTGGCGGCGCAGCCGGACCTCGGCACGAAGATGGCCCCGCGCTACGTGCGGATCCTCGACGCCCTGCCCGTCACGGCCACGAACAAGGTCCACCGGGTCGCCCTGCGCCGGGCCGGCTTCCTCGGGCCCGGCCCGGTCTGGCACCGCTCGGACGGCGCCTATCGCCCGCTCGACGCGGAGGGCCTGGCCGCGCTGCTGGCGGCGTACGAGGCCCAGGGCCGCAGGGACCTGCTGGAACGCTGAGGGGGCCGCCGGACGGCCCCGGGGCCATGGGTTTGGAGCACCCCTCGGGACCGGGTAGTATTTTCTCTGTCAGCAGGCGCCGCTAGCTCAGTTGGTTAGAGCAGCTGACTCTTAATCAGCGGGTCCGGGGTTCGAGTCCCTGGCGGCGCACCTGATCTTCGGGCGGTTCCCGGTTCACCGGGAACCGCCCGAAGTGTTTTTCCGGGCCCGTCGCCCATCCCGCCCATCCCGGCCCGCCCCATCCCGCCCGACCGCGTTGCCGGACCACCCCGTCCGTCCGTCCGCCCCGGCCGGTCCGGGCGCCGGGGGCACGTCAGAGCGTGAGCGACAGCAGCAGCGGCGCGGCCTTGCGGTTCAGGGCGTCGGCGGCCGCGCGCAGCCGGTGGGCGTGTTCGACGGGCATGGACAGGGCCAGGCAGCCCACGGCGGCGCCCGCCGTGATCGGTACCGCGGCGCAGACCGTGCCCACCGCGTACTCCTGGAGGTCCAGGACGGGGACGGTGGCCGGCTGGGAGTCCAGCTTGGAGAACAGGATCCGCTCGTTCACGATCGTCTTCGACGTGAGCCGGGCGATCTTGTGCCGGGAGAGGTGGTCGCGGCGGCCGTTCTGGTCGAGCTGGGTCAGCAGGCACTTGCCGACCGCGCTGGCGTGCGCCGCCGAGCGGAAGTCGACCCACTCGTGGACCTTCGGGGTGCGGGGGCTGTCGGCGAACTGCGTGATGCGGACCTCGCCGTCCACGTACCGGCTGATGTAGACGGCGGCGCCGACCGAGTCCCGCAGCTTGTCGAGGGTGTCCTGGAGCTTCTCCTGGAGGGCCTGCTGCCGGTCCATGCCGGAGCCGAGCAGGACGAGGGAGTCCCCTATGGCGTAGGCGCCGTCGGAGACCTGGAGGACGTATCCCTCGCGCCGCAGCATGAGGAGCATCGGGGCGAGATGGACCGCGGGCAGGCCGGTCTCACGCGCGATCTGCACGTCGGTCACACCGCCGGTGTGCCGCGAGATCGTTTCGAGTACGCGCAGGGCGTACTGCACCGAGTGGAACGGCGCGGTCGGCTCGGGCTTCAGCGCCACGGTTTCCCCCTACCAGGTTGTTACCGCTTGCTCTACCACGATAGCCATCAAGAGGCCCACGTGGAGCGTGTGTTGAGGAGATTGATGGCTTAATCAAGTCCCCTCGCCTGGGCCTACTCGGCTGGCATATGCCATGGGCATGAGCATGACCCGGTCTGCCGGGAATGCCCGGCGCGCACATCCCGTTCGAGTTCTTCGTACGAACGCCGTACGAGGCGTACGAGGAGTACGGGGCGCCGCCGGCGCACGAGCGGGACGGGACGGGAGCGACGATGAGCGACACCGGGGACGCGGGCCGGCGCACGGGCGGGCGGGCGGAGGACACCCCTGGGGAGACGGACCGGGCCGGGTCCCCGCCGCCGGACCCGGCGCACGACCCGGTACGGGGGACCGTCCGCGGCGAGGCGCCCGTGCCGCTCTCGGTGCTCGACCTGGTCACCGTCGGCAGCGGCTCCACCGCCCACGCGTCCCTGCGCACCAGCGTGGAGATCTCCCGGCTGGCCGAGTCGCGCGGCTACCACCGCCACTGGGTCGCCGAGCACCACTCCATGCCCGGGGTCGCCAGCTCCTCCCCGGCCGTGATCCTGGCCCACCTGGCCGCGCACACCTCCCGCATCCGCCTCGGTTCGGGCGGGGTCATGCTGCCCAACCACGCCCCGCTGGCCGTGGCCGAGCAGTTCGGCACCCTGGAGGCCCTCGCCCCGGGCCGGGTCGACCTCGGGCTCGGCCGGGCGCCGGGCACCGACCCGCGCACGGCGGCCGCGCTGCGCGGGCCCGGGCGGCTGGACGAGGGGGCGGACGAGTTCCCGCGCCGGCTCGCGGAGCTGACCCGCTTCCTCGACGACGACTTCCCCGACGGACACCCGTACGCCCGCGTGCACGCCGTGCCCGGCCCGGTGCAGGGGCCCGCCGGGCGGCCGCCGCTCTGGCTGCTGGGCTCCTCCGGCTTCAGCGCCCGGCTCGCGGGGGAGCTGGGCCTGCCCTTCGCGTACGCCCACCACTTCTCCGCGGCCGGCACCCTGCCCGCGCTGGAGCTGTACCGGGAGAGCTTCCGCCCCTCGGCGGTGCTGGACGCCCCGTACGCCCTCATCGGGGTCTCGGCGTTCGCGGCCGGTACCTCGGCGGAGGCCCGCGCCCAGGTGCTCACCGGCGCGCTGTCGATGCTCCGGCTGCGCAGCGGGCGGCCCGGGCTGGTGCCGTCACCCGAGGAGGCGGCGGCGTACGCGTTCTCGCCGCTGGAGCGGGAGTTCGTGGACGGCTGGCTCTCCCACGTGGTCCACGGCACCCCGGACGAGGTCCGGGCCGGGCTGGACGCGCTGGTGGCGCGGACGGGCGCGGACGAGCTGATGCTCACCGCCAACGCGCACGGCGGGGCGGCCCGGTTGCGCTCGTACGAGCTCGTCGCAGATGCGTACAGGATGCCCGTCGAGCCCTCGAACGCGGCCTGAACCGGGCCGGATCCCGAAGAACGGCGTTTGGCTGGTTTGTTGCCGAAAGCTTGCCGGAGCATGGCCTAAGGGAGCCTTAAACCGCTCGTCACCCGGGGTGGCGGGCGGTTTCTGCTGTGCCTCCACCCCTCTGACTAGGGCGTTTGGCCGTTGAGTGGTCTAGTCCTTCTTTGGTCCAAACCATTGACTGGGGTGGCGGGTGATCGCTATCACTTCTCTCACCTACAGCTGATGCCCTCCCCTCCCACCCCCACGGAGGCAGTTCATGCACATCCGTAAACCCCTCGTCGCGGCCGCCGCCACGGCCGCGCTGGCAGCCGGAGCGCTGGCCACCTTCGCGGGACTCGGCACCGCCCAGGCCGCGGACGCCTCCACCACCGCCGCGGCCGGCGGCGTGCGGATCGCCTACTACGACCAGTGGAGCGTGTACGGCAACGCGTTCTACCCCAAGCACCTCGACACCCGGGGCATAGCGGGGAAGCTGGACGTCATCAACTACTCGTTCGGCAACATCCACCCCACCGAGCTCACCTGTTTCGAGGCGAACAAGGCGGCGGGCGACGACAACAACCCCAACGCCGGTGACGGCGCGGGCGACTCGTACGCCGACTACCAGAAGTCCTTCAGCGCGGCCGACAGCGTCAGCGGCGTCGCCGACAAGTGGGACCAGCCGATCGTGGGCGTCTTCAACCAGTTCAAGCAGCTGAAGGCCAAGTACCCCCACCTGAAGATCAACATCTCGCTGGGCGGCTGGACGTACTCGAAGTACTTCAGCGACGCGGCCAAGACCGACGCCTCCCGCAAGAAGCTGGTCTCCTCCTGCATCGACCAGTACATCAAGGGCAACCTGCCCAAGGCCGACGGCTTCGGCGGCCCCGGCACGGCGGCCGGGATCTTCGACGGCATCGACATCGACTGGGAGTACCCGGGCTCGTCCGGCGGTCACCTCGGCAACCACTACGCCCCCGAGGACAAGCAGAACTTCACCCTGCTGCTCAAGGAGTTCCGCGAGCAGCTCGACGCCTACGGCCAGGCCAACGGCGGCAAGAAGTTCCTGCTGACCGCGGCCCTCCCGGCCGGCCAGGACAAGATCAAGCACATCGAGACGGACAAGATCGGCGCGTACCTCGACTACGCGAACATCATGACGTACGACATGCACGGCGCCTGGGACGGCGACGGGCCCACGTACCACCAGTCCCCGCTGTACTCCGGGGCCAACGACCCGACGGACCCGATCGCGCCGGGCACCCAGAAGTACAGCGTCGACAACGCCATCGACTCCTGGATCGACGGCAACCCGGCCTACGGCATCACCGGCGGCTTCCCCGCCAACAAGCTGACCCTGGGCTACGAGTTCTACTACCGCGGCTGGAAGGGCGTCCCGGCAGGGGCCTCGAACGGCCTCGCCCAGCCCGCCACCGGCGCCTCCGGTGCCCGTCCCACCAGCCAGCAGGCCGGTATCGCCAACTACAAGGAGCTCGGCGGGATCGTCGACAACCCGGCGACCACCTACTGGGACGACCAGGCCAAGGCCTCGTACTTCTACAAGGACGGCGAGTTCTTCACCGGCCTGAACCAGAAGTCGATCCAGGCCCGGGTCGACTACGGCAAGCAGCGCGGTCTGGCCGGCGCGATGATGTACTCCCTGCTCGGCCTGGACAACAACACCACCCTGCTGAACCAGATCTCCGACGCCCTCGGCGGGGCCACGGTGCCGCCGACCACGCCTCCGACCACCCCGCCCACCACGCCGCCGACGACCCCGCCGACGACGCCCCCGACCACCGGCTGCGGCAGCGTCCCGGCCTACGTCGCGGGCACCGTCTACACCGGCGGCAGCGAGGTCTCGCACAACGGCCGCAAGTGGAAGGCCCAGTGGTGGACGCAGAACGAGGCGCCCGGCACCACGGGTGAATGGGGTGTCTGGAAGGACCTCGGCGCCTGCTGATCCCCCCACCCCGCGCCGAGCGCCGGCCGCCCCGCCCCTCCTCCCGGGGGGCGGGGCGGTTCCGGTTTCCGGGCAGGTACGCCGGCCCGCGCTCCCGGGCCCCTGCCGTCAGGCCCCGGCGTCCGTCAGGCCTCCGGCGTACCCGTGGCGAACCGGGCGCCCGGGGCCGGCGCGATCATCTCGGCGATCCGCTCCGGGGCCACCGCGCGGGAGTACAGCCAGCCCTGACCGGTGTCGCAGCCGACGCGGCGCAGCCGGGCCGCCTGGCCGGCGGTCTCCACGCACTCGGCGGTGACGGTCAGGCCGAGCCGGTGCGCGAGCTGCACCAGGGCCTCGACGATGGTCTCGTCGGCCGGGTTCGGGTGGGTGCCCTCCTCGTAGCGGAAGCCCCGTACGAAGGAGCCGTCCAGCTTCAGCACCGACACCGGGAGCCTGCTCAGGTAGGCCAGGTTCGAGTAGCCGGTGCCGAAGTCGTCGATGGCGATGCGCACACCCATGTCGCTGAGGGCCTGGAGGGCCTGGAGCGGCCGGCCCGCCGAGCCCATGACCGCGGACTCGGTCAGCTCCAGCTGGAGCAGCTGCGGGGCGAGCCCGGTCTCGGCGAGGATCTCCGCGACGTCCCCGACCAGGTCGGAGTCCCACACCTGGCGCACCGCCACGTTGACGGAGACGAAGACCGGCGAGTCGCTGGGCTGTTCGATCTGCCAGCGGCGTGCCTGCCGGCAGGCGGTGCGCAGCACCCACTGTCCCAGCTGCACGATGGAGCCGTCCTCTTCGGCGATCCCGATGAACCGATTCGGCGTCAGGACCCCGAACTGCGGGTGTTTCCAGCGGACCAGGGCCTCCACCCCGCGCACCACCCCGCTCTCCAGGTCGACCAGCGGCTGGTACTCCAGTGCGAACTCCCCGCGCTCCACGGCCGGGCGCAGGCTGGAGGAGAGGGCCTGCCGGGTCATCCGGTGGGCGTTGCGCTCGGGGTCGAAGAGGGTCCAGCGGGCCTTCCCGTCCGCCTTCGCCCAGTACAGGGTGGTGTCGGCGGCCTGCATCAGCCCCGTCGCGGAGGTTCCGGCCGCGTCCCGTTCGACCACGCCGATCGACGCGGACACCGACAGCCGCTGCCCGGCCAGGTCGAAGGGCTCCTGTACGGCGGCCAGGACGCTGCGCGCCAGGTCCGCGAGCTGCTCGGTGCCGGTGGAGTCCTCGACCAGCAGCGCGAACTCGTCCCCGCCGAGCCGGGCGACGAGGTGGCCGCCCGAGCGGCCGTAGCCGGACTGGTCGGCGCACTGGGTGAGCCGGGCCGCCACGGCGGTCAGCAGCCGGTCGCCGACCCGGTGGCCCAGGGTGTCGTTGACGGCCTTGAAGCCGTCGAGGTCGAGGTAGCACAAGCCGATCCGCCCGGTGCCGCCCGTTCCGTACGCGGAGGCCTCCAGGGCTGCCGAGAGCCGTTCGAAGAACAGCGCCCGGTTGGGCAGCCGGGTCACCGGGTCGTGCATCTGGAGGTGCCGCAGCCGGGCCTGGAGGTCGCGCCGGTCGCTGATGTCGGCGACGGACAGCAGGACGTCCTGGGTGCCGGTGACGGGCCCGAGGGTGACCTCCGTCCACAGCGAGTGCCCGTCGGGGTGCTTGAGGCGGCGCGTGCACCGCAGCCGGGCCTGCCGGCCACGCAGCACCTCCTGGTACGCCTGCCAGGTACGGGCCTCCGCCGCCAGGTCCACCAGATCGGCCGCGCACTGCCCGGCGAGGGCGTGCGGCTCGGCGCCCAGCAGGGCGGCCAGCGCCCGGTTCGCGGCGATCACCTCGCCGTCGCGGCCGACGACGGCCATGGCGAGGTGGGCCGCGTCGAAGGCGGCGCGGTAGTCGCGCGGTTCGGGCACGGCGGGCACCGCCGGGTGACGCTCCGTAAGGGCCGATCGGATGCGGTCGGCCGCCGAACCGGTCTCCTCTGAGGTTCCGCTCACCGTTGGCTCCCGCAGTGTTCGTGAGTGTCCGCGCAGGAAAGTGTGCCGATCATAGAGGCTGCCGGGAGGCCCTATCCAGCGGCGTCGCCGTGCGGGGCCCGGTCCGTCGCCGTGCTGACGCCTTCGGGGCGGGATGCTGACGGGGTGTCGGACGACGACGGCGCGACCGTTTGCGCGCACCTGTGAACGCCTGGTGACGACGGCTGATCCCAGGTGATCGATCGTGACGTTCTGTAGTTCCCGGCGTGAACTCCGGGGGTCACCGGCTTGCCGCACCGCTCACTCATGTGGGGCACCGGAACAGGACATTAATCAGACAATCGCCTCAAGGTGGATGAGACGGGACGAATCCACCAGCGGGAGGTCGACGTGCGGCGAGAGCAGACACCCGGGGGAGTGGACCGCTCCCGCATGCGAAGTACGGCCGCGGCCCTCACTTCGATGACGGCGCTCGCGGCCATGTCGCTCGTCGCCGGGCCCGCGGTGGCCGACACCGCCGCCGCCGGGCCGTGCGCGCTGACCCGGACGGCCGCCCACCACTCCCTCGGCGTGGACACCTGGAACAGCGCCTACCCCAAGCCGGAGCGCACTCTCAAGGCGGTCATGGTCTTCCTCTCCTTCCCCGGCCACCACCCGGCCGTGACGCCCCGGGAGCTGACGGCCGACTACTTCCCGGCGACCGGAGAGTTCTTCGAGCGGGCCTCCTACGGCCGCTTCCGGCTGGTCCCGCACCCGCAGGAGCGGTGGATCCGGATGCCGCGTCCGGCGACCGCGTACGGGATACAGCGCGACTGGGCGCCGGAGGACCGGGCGGCCTACTTGCGGGACGCGGTCGCCGCCGCCGACCCGCACGTGGACTTCGGCGCGTACGACGTCGTGTACTTCGTCGCGGACCCGGGCTCCCCCGGGGTGGACTCCGACGCCACGAAGGTCGTCAACTTCGACCGCCCGATCATGGCGGACGGCGCGGAGCTGCGGCGGATCGTGACCGTCTTCGAGCAGCACCCGCCGGACCGCAACGTGCTGGCGCACGAGACCGGGCACGTCTTCGACCTGCCCGACCTCTACCACCGGCCGGCGGACGGGAAGGGCGACTGGGACACGTACGTCGGTGACTGGGACGTCATGGGCAGCCAGTTCGGGATGGCTCCGGACCTGTTCGCCTGGCACAAGTGGAAGCTCGGCTGGCTCGACCCCGCGCAGGTGGACTGCGTACGGTCCGGCACCTCGCTGCACACCCTCCAGCCGCTGTCGGAGGCCCCGCCGCCGGGCGGTACGGGCGGGACCCGGCTCGCGGTGATCCGTACGGGCCCCGGCAGCGCGATCGCGGTCGAGGCGCGGGGTTCGGCCGGGAACGACGGGGACACCTGCACGGAGGGGGTCCTCGTCTACCGGGTCCGCAACGAGGCGGCCTCGGGCGGCGGCCCGATCGAGGTGCTGGACGGCCACCCGCGCACGGAGGCCTGCTGGGACCGCTCCGTGTACCCGCCGCTGGCGGACGCGCCGCTGGAGGTCGGGGAGACCTTCACGGTGCCGGGGGAGCGGATCACGATCGAGGTGGCGGACCGGACCCAGTCGGGCGCCTACACGGTGAAGATCACGACCTGAGGGTCGGTTTCCGGACACGAAGAAGGCCCCCGCTCCGAAGAGCGGGGGCCTTCTCCCGTCTGTGCGCCGCCAGGGACTCGAACCCCGGACCCGCTGATTAAGAGTCAGCTGCTCTAACCAACTGAGCTAGCGGCGCCTGCTGACGTGGTAGACATTAGCATCCGATTCGGCCGAACCAGAAATCGATACCGGGCCGCGGGCGGCGTGCAGGAAGGCCCAGAGCAGGGAGTCCGGTCCCGGGAGCCACGGAATCCGGGTGTCCGGGGCCACCAGCCAGCGCGACGGGCCGGGCGCGGCGGCCAGCGGGGGCACGGTGACGGCGTCCCCGTGGCCGTGGCAGAGCGGAGCCGGGGAGGCGGGCCCCCACTCCTCCCAGGCGAGCAGCGCCGGCAGCCGCTGCGCGGTGCCGGGGGCGGCGAAGAGCAGCATCCGGCCGCGGTGGACGGCGGCGGGGCCGGAGCCGGGGCCCTGCTCCCAGAGCAGGTCGAGCATCCGGCGGCCGAGGACGAGCGGAACGTTGACGACGTCGAACGCGGTCCCGCAGGGCAGCACGGCGGGCGCGTCGGGCCGGGACTCCCAGAGGGTGAGGGTCTGGTGCGGCCGCGCGGAAGCGGAGGCCAGCCAGGCGGCGCCCTGCGGGGTGACCTGGGTGGCGGGCGCGGTGCGTGCGTCGGGGCCGTCGAGGGCGGGGCAGCCGGCGGCCGTCGTCAGGGTCGTCATATGCCAGATGTACCCGGCGTAGTGCTCCGATTTCGCGGAGTTACGCAAAACCGGGACGGGGCGGGCGGTCCTGGGGTATGTTGCGCGGCGCATATGCCACAGGGCTCCGCCGGTCCGCGCCCGCCGGGCGGTGGGGCCCGGCGGGGGCGCGGGTGCGGAGGCGGACGGATGCGCGGGCCGCGTGGCTAGACGGTGTCCGGGGTGGCGCCGCGCTGGAGGTCCTCGCCGAATTCGATCATCTTGCGGGCGTAGTCCTCGGTCCACTCCGCGATCGCGGCGATGGCCTCCGGCGGGAGCCGGTCGAAGCGCCGGGGATCCGCCAGCTGCGCCGCCGCCACGGCCTGGAACTCCACCGCCCGGTCCTGCGCGGCCCGGAAGGCCAGCGTCAGCTCGGTGGCCCGGGTCAGCAGCTCGCGGGGGTCCTCGATCGACTCCAGGTCGAAGAAGTGCTCCGGGTCCGTGGCGGCCTCCGAGGGCTCGAAGAGCAGCGGTGCGGGCCGCTGCCTCCGCTCGGTCCGCTCGGGCTCTGCCATGCGTGTCCTCCTGCTGCGCTGCGAATCCTGGGCCACCCTCCATTGTCCAGCGTCGCGCAAGGGTGCCGGGGGTCAGGCCGCGGCGGGCTCCTTCAGCAGCGCGGCGACGTCGTCGAGGACGCCGGCGAGCCGGTCGGCGAGACCCTCCGGGGCCTGGAAGCCCTCGGCGCCGATCAGGCCGTTGACGCCGGGGACCGCCACCGAGCGCTCGGCGGGCAGCATGCCGAGCTGCGTGAGGACCGGCAGCAGCATCTGCGCGGCCGGGGCGCCGCCGGAGCCGCCCGCGCTGTAGCTGACCAGGCCGACCGGCTTGCCCTGCCACTCGCGGTAGAGGAAGTCGATGGCGTTCTTGAAGGGGGCGGTGAACCCGCCGTTGTACATCGGCAGGACGAAGACGAAGGCGTCGGCGGAGTCGACGAGCGCGCTCCACTCGCGGGTGTGCGGGTGGGCGTAGTTGCCGCTGGAGGCGTACTCGGGCTCGTCCAGGAACGGCAGGGCGACCTCGGCGAGGTCCACCGGGGTGACCTCGAAGGCGCCGTGCTCGCGGGCCTGGCCGGTGACCCACTCGGCGAGGGGGCGTCCCGAGGAGGTGGGGCGGGTGGCGGCGGAGATGACGAGCAGTCGGGTCATGGCGTGAACTCCCGTTGTGTTCAGGTGCGGTGTGCGGGTCGCAGTCTGGTTGTTGACGTGTCACCCAGGAAAATCGGTGCTGCGTGATATGTCAACTAGATTGTTGATGTGTCACCGACTTCGCTAGGCTGCCCCCATGACCGACGCGCCCGAGCCGGCCCACCCCCGCTGGCTCACCGAGTCCGAACAGCACGCCTGGTACGCCTGGCGCCGGATGTTCCCCCTGGTCAACGCGGAGATCGCACGCGACCTCAACCACGACAGCGCGCTCTCCGAAGCCGACTACGACGTCCTGTCCGTACTCGGTTCCACCGAGGGCCACCACATGCGGATCAGCGCCCTCGCCGTGTTGATGCAGTGGTCGCGCAGCCGCCTCTCCCACCAGATCAGCCGGATGCAGCAGCGCGGCCTCGTCCGCCGCGAGGACGTCGCCACCGACGGCCGCGGCGCCGAGGTGGTGCTCACCGCCGACGGGGTGGCCGCCATCACCGAAGCGGCCCCGCTGCACGTGGAATCCGTACGGCGGCACCTGATCGACGTCCTCACCCCCGAGCAGCTCCACGCCCTCGCCGACGCCGGCGAGGCCCTCCGCCGCCACTTCGGCATCACCCGCAAGGGCCACGCCGAGTAGGCCGTACGCTCGCCCCATGCACCGACCCGCCCCCCTGCCGCCGCCGCTGACCGAGGACGAGGTGGCCGACGCCGAGCGCGAACTCGGCATCCGCTTCCCGGCCGAGTACCGCGCCTACCTGCGCGGCCCCGACACGGGCGGGTTCGGCGTCGTGCGCACCGAGGACGGCTGGCGGTGGCCCGGGGACGACCGGCTGCGCCCGGACCTGCTGCCCGAGCCGTTCCCGCACCCCGACTCCTACGTGGAGGCCGACACCGTCCTCTGCGACGCGGAGCCCCGGGAGGAGGACTTCGACGACCCCGCCGAGATGACGGCGGCCTGGGACGCCTGGGACGCGGAGTGCGAGGAGTTCGAGGACCGCCGGACGGCGGGCGCGATGCGCCTCCAGGAGCACGGCTGCGGCTTCTCCACCCTGCTGGCGGTCTCCGGGCCGCTGGCCGGCACGATGTGGTGGGACGGGCGCTCCTCCCACGGCGTCATCGTCCCGCTCTCCCTCGACCACGCCGGCGCCGGCCGGCCCGCCACCTTCGGCGAATGGCTCGGCCGCGACTCCTGGGACCTGCTGCCGCCCGGCTGGCTCGGTCCCCTCCACTGAAATCCCCTGGCCCGGCCGGGGCGGACGCTGTTGGATGGCCCGATGGACGGCTACGAGATCTCCACGGACCCCGCCCGGCTCGACAACGAGCTGGTCCACCGCTGGCTTTCGCAGGACGCGTACTGGGCCCTCGGGCGCACCCGCGAGAGCCACGACCGGGCCGTCGGCTCCTCCCTCAACTTCGGCGCGTACGACAGCGTTTCGGGCGCCCAGCTCGGCTACGCGCGGATCGTCACCGACCAGGCCACCTTCGCCTGGCTCTGCGACGTGTACGTCGACCCCGGCGCGCGCGGCAAGGGCCTCGGCGGCGCCCTCGTCGAGGCCGTCAAGACCCACCTGGCCCCGTACGGCCTGCGCCGCATCATGCTGGCCACCGCCGACGCGCACGAGGTCTACGCCCGCGCCGGCTTCGCGCCGCTGGAGACGCCGGGCAAGTGGATGGCGTTCGGGGAGCAGTAGCCGTCCCGGCCGGCCGGTGCTCAGCCGTCCCAGGTCGCCTCGAACTCGCGGAAGCCCGCCGAGAAGAAGAGGCTCGGAACCCGCTCGTCGACCGGCCGGCCGTTCAGCCAGCACGCCCGGGAGGTCTCGCTCTCCGTGTCGAGCAGGCAGCACACGGCGCCGGAGGCGGCGGCGAGGCCGGTGAACACCTCGCGCACGCTCGCCGAACTCTCGAAGAGCCGGCTCATCTCGGACGTGGCCGCGGTGAAGTCCAGCAGCACGTGGCGGGGGTGGAGCGCCGACGCGAAGCAGCCCATGAGGTAGACGTACCCGATCGCGACCCGCCCGAGCCCGTCGGGCACCAGGCCGTAGCGGTCGGCGTAGGCGAGCACCGCGTCGTCGGCGCCGAACATGATGGTGGTGTCGAGGTCGAGCCCTCGGCCCGCCGAGCAGTCGACCGGCTCGCTCTTGAACCCGGACGTGAACGGGACGACGACCCGCTCACCGCCGGGCAGGGTGACCGTGAGCGGCGGCACCCGGTCGGTGGCCGGCGCCAGCCGGGCGAGCTCGCCGAGCGCCCGGCCGACGTTCCGCGCCGGCACGTAGATCTGATAGCCGTAGTCGAGCCCCATGCGCACCAACCCCTCGAAGACCGGACGGGATCCTCGCACGCCCCGCCCGCGCACGGCGCGCGGATTTCCGCCCGGAGCGGCCCCCTACGGCCGCCAGGGGACGCGGTGTTCGGCGAGGTGGGCCAGGACCGAGTGGTTCGCCTCCCAGCCGTCCGGGGCTGTGTCCGTCGGCCGCCTGCGGCGGCGTGCCGGACTCCGTCCGGCGGGCGGGGTCGCTACGGCCGCCAGGGGACGCGGTGTTCGGCGAGGTGGGCCAGGACCGAGTGGTTCGCCTCCCAGCCGTCCGGGAACTTGACCGTCACGCCCAGTTGCACCGGCTCCGTCGACGGGTGGTCGTCCAGCAGCTCCGCTATCCCCGCCCGGGCCACCACCACGCAGGCGTGCCGGTGCCGGGAGGCCAGGACGCACAGCCGGCCCGTCTCCAGGTGGAACGCCGTCGCGTCGGGGCGGCCCGACAAGGGGTGCAGGACCACCGTGAGGTCGTACTCACGGCCCTGCAGCCGGTTCGCGGTGTCGACCGTGACACCGGTGACGCCCAGGGCCGCCAGGGCCGTACGGACGGCCGCCGCCTGGTCGCGGTGGGCGGTGCCGACGGCGATGCGGTCCGGGGTCAGCGGGGTGGGGGCGGGGGAGCGTTCGTCGGAGGTCACCGCACCCCGGTCCAGGGCCCGGCGCACCACCAGGGCCACCGCCCGCACCGCCTCCGGGTCCGTGCGCGGGGTGTGCCGCGCGGGCAGCTCCAGCAGGCCCCAGCCCGACGCGGCGGCCTCGTCCAGGACCCGGTCCGGTCCCGAACCGTCCCCCGCGACCCCGTACGCGAGCCGCCGCTCGCCGGGACCGGTGCCGCTGCGGAACTGCGAGTACGGGTAGAAGGCGCGCGAGACCAGCGGCGCGGCCGTCGCCGGGAGCCGCCACGACACCGGCAGCCGGTGCTGCGGCAGCTGCGGGTTGTGCGCGAGGAGGGTCGACACCGCGCTGGCCGAAGGGTCGTACGACAGCCCGGCCCACTGCTCCGCGCCGACCACGCTGAACGGGTCCAGCTGCCCCGGGTCGCCCACGAACAGCGCCCGGTCGAACAGCCCGGCCACGGCCAGGAGCGCGTCCGAACGCATCTGGTACGCCTCGTCGACGATCGCGTGCTCCCAGGGTTCCGCGTCCTTCACGTACGCCCACTTCGCCGCCGTCGAGATGGTGACCGGCAGCTCCGCGAGGTCCGCCGGCTTGGCGGAGAGGGTGACCGACGGGAGCTCCCGCAGCGCCGGGTCGTAGGCGTCGCCGTCGCTGCTGTGCAGCCGGCCCACCTTCAGCTCCGGGTCCTTCTCGGCGAGCCGCAGCACCAGGTCGTCGACCTGCGCGTTGGTCTGCGCGACCACCATCAGCCGGCGCCCGGCGGCGGCCAGCTCCCGGGCCGCGCGCACCACGAGCGTGGACTTGCCGGCCCCGGGCGGGGAATCGACGACCACACCCCGCTCGCTGCCGTGCAGGGTGTCGTGGAGGATGGCGGCGGTCGCCCGGTCGGCGGCCGCGCCCGGGTCGAAGGCGGTGGTCACAGGAGGTCCTCGTCGGTCACGGCGTCCAGGGCGGGGGCGGTCGCGGACCCCGGGGGTCCGCCGTGCGTCCACGGGGTGTTCTCCGGGTCGGGCAGCTTCGGGCCGCCGCGCGCGTCGTGCTCGAAGAGCGTCCAGCAGTCCCGGTCGCCCTTCTCCGGCACCGAGCCCGCCACCGGCTCCCGGCCCGCGCCCATCTTGTCGAGGACGCGCAGCACCAGCTGCCCGTCCTCCTCGTACCGGACGAACTCGAAGGCCTGCTGGCGCCCGTCCAGTGAGCGGAACACCTTCCCGCCGCCCTCGTCCGCCAGCTGCGGCCGGTCCTCGGTGGCCACCGTGACCAGCGGGCGCGGGCGGGGGCGCCTGCCCTCCGTCCACTCCATCAGCACCTCGGTGACCTCACCGGCGAAGGCCTCGCCCGCGAAGCGCCGGGCCGCCATCACCAGCGGGTCGTCCAGCGCCTCCTGCGCGTCGAGGCGCACCTGCTCGGTCTCCCGCGTGGCCAGCTTCTGCGCCGCCGTCACCGCGTCGTCGCGGCGCGGCTGCGGCGGCTCGCCCGCCCGGACCCGGTCGCGGTGGCCGGTGAAGGACCAGCGGTCGCGGGTCCAGCGCTCCTCGGTGCGCTCGCCCGGCGGCAGGGCGCGCATCAGGTCGAGCGCCTCCCAGGTCTGCCACCACGCGGTCTGCATCTGGTCCACGACCAGCCGGCGGACCGCCCGCTCGGCGAGCCGCGCCCGGTCACCGTCACGGGGCTCGCCCGCCGCCCGTGCCGCGTCGAACTTCGCGATCGCCGGCGCCAGCAGCTTGTTGTCGAAGGCCGGGTCGGTGGCCGGGCCGGACGGCGGGACCAGCAACTGGCCGTCCGCGTCCCGGGCGAGTTCCACGCGCAGCGCCCGCTCGGCGCCCGAGACGCCCTCCGGCGGGTCGATCCAGCCGAGCAGCGCCCCGAGGTGCTGGTCCTCCAGGTTGCTCTGGCCGGTCGCCCAGTGCCGGCCCAGCAGCTCCGTGGCGGACAGCAGCATCGAGGAGCCGGGCACCCGGGAGCGCTCGGCGAGGTGCGTGAACCAGCGGCCCAGCAGCGGCACCTGAGTGGGCGCCGGGTACGGGTTGTCGGGGTCCTCCTCGGCGGTCCGCCGGAAGCGCATGGAGCGGCCCAGCAGGCGCACGTACTCGATGCCGGCCCGGCTCGGCACCACGATCTGCGGCGCGTCCACGCACAGTTCGGCCTCGACCTTGACCTTCTTCCCGGTCTCCGGGTCGGTCTCGGTGCGCTCGGCCGGCTCGACGACGTCCGCGTACGCGTCCACGTACGCCATCACGTGCTCGGCCAGCGCGGCCAGGAACTCCCAGCGCAGGTTCCGGTCGCGGGGCTGGGGTATGACGAAGATCCGCGGGTCGTTCGGGTCGGTGCCCAGCATCGCGCCGAGCGGCGCGCCCGCCTCACCGGCGGTGGTCAGCGGTACGAAGACCAGCGGGTTCGCGCTCAGGTGGCGGTGCCGCACGGTAGCGAGCGGCTGGGCGCGGCCCGCGCGGACCGCCTCCAGCCGGGCCAGGGTGCTCAGCAGGGGCATTCGGGGGTCTCCGGGGCCTGGTACGGGGGTCGGGCGGCGGCCTGTTCCAGGGCCTCGGCGCGCAGCCGGGCCGCCTGGCGCAGCGCGGCGGCGGTGGGGTCGTCGGCGGGGCCTTCGGCGGAGCGGGCCCCGGCGGCGGCCGCGAGGGCGGCCTCGACGGTGGCCAGGCCGCCCAGTTCGCTCCGTACGGAACGGCCGAGCGCGGCCGGGTCCCCGGCGGCGCGGGACCGCTCCCGGCAGTGGAAGGCGAGCTCGCAGGCGGCGAGGCACTCGGGGGCGTAGGCGGCGGAGACCGCGGAGACGGCCTCGGTCAGCTCGGCGGCGGGCCGCGCGGGGTCGAAGCACAGCCCCTCCGGCAGCCCCTCGGCCAGCTCCTCCACCCGGGTCAGCCGCTCCAGCTGCCGTCGGGTCACCGACCGCTCCCGGCGTACGTCCACGAGCGCGGCGGTGGGCAGGTTGGAGAAGTCCTTCGGGCAGACGAGCAGCACCTGGTGCCCCACCTCGGCGCCCTCCAGCTTCCCGGCGGTCTGCTCCAGGGCCAGCACGTACACGGCGGCCTGCCGTGCGGCGGCCCCCACCTTCGCGGCGTCGGCGGCCCCGTCGATCATCGGGAACGACTTGATCTCCACCACGGTCCAGCGGCCGTCGGGATGCACCACGACGGCGTCGGGCTCCAGGTAGGCGGGCGTGCCCGCGACCTCCAGGGCCAGCATCGGATGGTCCAGCAGCGTCCACGCCCGCGCGGCGGTCGCCTCCCGCAGGGCCAGCGCCGTCCGCGCGGCACGCCCCTCGGGCCCGGCGGCGGTCAGGTCGGGGACCCGGGAGTCAGGCCCGGGCGGCTCGGCCCCGCCCCCGAGGCGGGCGTGCGTCAGCCGCAGCAGCTCCACCCCGCCGTCGCCCTTGACCTTGGCCTCGAAGGAGTTGCCGCGCACGATCGCGAACTGCGACTGCCCGAAGGCGGCGGGGGAGCCCAGGGCCGCCGCGAGCGCGGTCTTGTCCACCCCGGCGCCGTCGAGCAGGGCCCGTCTGCCGCAGCCGGGATTGGCGGCGAGAGCGGCGAGCGCCCGGGCGTCGAGCGGGCGGGGCGGCACGGCGGGGCCGCGCAGGTCGGCGAGCCGCTGCCGCAGCGTCGTCGTCTGGGGCGGGCCGTCGGGCGGGTAGGAGCTCACGGGCGGAAGTGTCCCATCCGCCACTGACAACCGTGGTCATACGGCGGAAACGGTGGCCGCGGACCGGACGGAACGCCGGCCGTCCGCGTCGGGGATGATGGACGGACGACCCCGTCGCACCCGACGCGCTCACCGCACGTTCCACGGCGAACCCCCACGGACCGGGAGAAACACAGATGGCCCCCCGCATCCTGCTGGCCCGCCACGGCCAGACGGCATGGTCCCAGCTCGGCAAGCACACCGGCCGTACGGACGTGCCGCTGCTGGAGGAGGGCAGGCAGGGGGCGAAGCGGCTCGGCGAGCGCCTGGCCCGCGAACCCTGGGCGGGCCTGCGCGGCCTGGAGGTGCGCACCAGCCCGCTGGTCCGCGCGAGCGAGAGCTGCGACCTGGCGGGCTTCGGAGCCCAGGCCGACCCCTGGGACACCCTCATGGAGTGGGACTACGGCGACTACGAGGGCATGACCCCGGCCGAGATCCAGGCCGTCCGGCCCGGCTGGCTGATCTGGCGCGACGGGGTCCCCGGCGGCGAGTCCGTCGCCGACATCGCGGCGCGCGCCGACGAGGTCGTGACCTGGGCCCGCTCGGCGGAGCGCGACGTCCTCGTCTTCGCGCACGGCCACGTCCTGCGCACCCTCGCCGCCCGCTGGCTCGGCTTCGAGGCCTCCTTCGGCGCCCGCATCCGCCTGGACCCCACCTCCCTGTCGGTCCTGGGCTGGGCGTACGGAGCCCCGGCCCTGGAACGCTGGAACGACACGGGCCACCTGGAAGCCTGACCCCGCCGCCGACGCGCCCGGCGTCCGGCCGGGGCGGCAACAGACCAGGCGCCGCCCCGGCCAGGCCCCGTCGGGGGCGCGGCCAGGTCCCGTCGGGGGCGCGGGGAACCGCGCACCCGGCCCCACCGGCCCCGCACCCGGGACCCGGCGCCCCCCGCGGAGCGCCCCGCACCCGGTCCACCCGCGGAGCGCCCCGCGCTACGCCTCGGCGTGCCTCGTCAGGAACGCGCCCACGCGCGGGGAGCGCTGGTGCGGGACCAGGGTGCGGGCCGTGCCCGCCAGCATCGACCGGATGCGGGTCGACCGGACCTCCGTCAGCAGGTCCAGCACCCGGCCCCCCGCCCACGCCGCCTCGTCGGGCGCTCCCGCCCGGGCCAGGTCCTCGGCGAGCTCCGCCGTGTACAGGGCGACGTTCCGCGTGAAGTGCGGGTCCTGGAGGTCCGCCGCGCGCCGGGCGTGCCGGGCCGCGCGGGCGTGCTCCCCGAGCGCGGCCCAGCAGCGGGACTCCAGCGATTCCAGCTCCGCCTCGCCGAAGAAGGACATCCACTCCGGGTCGGCGGCCGAGGCGCCCTTCGCGAACTCGGCGTGCGCCCGCGCCAGCGACTCCTCGCAGGCCCTGCGGTCCCCGAGCCCCGCCCAGCCGCCCGCCTCCCGCAGCGCCAGCAGCGCCAGCAGCCGGGGTGAGCCCAGCGAGCGGGCCGCGCGCAGGCCCGCCTGGGCGGCGCGTACCGACTCGCGGTGGCGGCCGCGGTCCCGGGCCAGGAAGGCCATGTTGCTGAAGGCGTGCGCCTCCAGTGCCGCGTTGCCCGAGACCCGGGCCGTGGCGAGGGCTTCCGCGTAGTGCGAGCGGGCGTCCTCGAAGCGGCCCGAGTCGTGTGCCAGCCAGCCCACCGAGACGGCCAGCTCCCCGGCCCCCGCGTGCAGCCGGTCCTCGGTGGACTGCCGGGTGGCCCCCGCGTCGAGCAGCGCGTACGCGGTCCTCAGGGGCTGCGCCGCCCGCCGGTAGAGGGTGTCGGCACCGTGCCGGTCGTCCAGCAGCCGGATCTGGCGTACCGCGTCCTCGACGGCGGCGGCCTCGGCCTCGCCGGCGCGGGTGGGGACCCTGCGGCCGTCGCCGAGCAGGGTGAGGCTGAGCGTCGCGGCCGCCACGGTCGCGGAGCCGCCCGTCATGAACGCGCGACGCAGCACGTCGCTCTCCTTGGAACGCTGGATGAGGTGGGCGAGGACCGGCGGCGCGGGCGGTGCGGGCTGCGCGCGCTGCGCGGAGCGGCCGCGTACGGCCTCGCGGGGGGAGAAGCCGAGGTCGGCCAGGGTGCGGCCGGGGAACATCCGGAGGAAGACCCGCTCGTAGGCGTAGTTGGGGCAGCGGATCTCGCCCGATTCGACCCGGCCGATGTAGCGGGCGTCGCAGGAAACCGTTTCGCCGATCTCCCGGCCGGCGCGGCGGACCATGGCCGCGAACTCGGCCGGGGAGTGCGCTCCGCGCAGCCGGCGGAAGGAGGAGTTGGGTGAGTGGGGTGACGCCGCCATGGACGTGTGCCTCTCTGGACGATCCCAGGTGTCCCGCAGGACCCCGTCGATCCCTGTCGGTCTCGCCCCGGAGTCAGGGCTCCGGCGCGCATGAACGTACCGTCGGCGAGGGGCGCTCCATACGGTGTTTGGCTACAAAACGGATATCTCACCCGCGATCCGCCATGAACTGCCATCCTTTGCGGCGTCTTCCCGCCGCATCCGTTGACGCTTCCGTGCGTTGGACCCATGCGGATACGGATCGAGGAGGGGTTCCCCTTGGTGGAGGCCGGCATGGACAGCATCGGAACGAACACCGCGCCCGGACCCGGCGCGACCTCCCCGGCCCCGGCCCGCGGTCCGGTCCGCCCGCCCCTGGCCGCCGCGCCTCCCGCACCGCCCCTGGCCGCACCGCCCCTGGCCGCCGCGCCCCTCCCGCCGCAGGTCTCCCTCGCCGCCCCGGACCTGGTGACCGTACCCACCCGGCAGGGCCTGGAGGCGGTGGACATCATCCGGCGCGGGGCCGGCCGGGCCGCCCCCGGCGTGGGCCCGGTGCTGCACGACGGCTCCGGGGACACCCTCGGCTTCCTCGTCCCGCCCGGCACCGCCGACGCCTGGGACCTGCCCGGCAGCGCGTGTACGCAGACCAACGGGCGCGGCATGCGCTTCGGCGACGCCGCCTCGCCCACCTCGGGCGGTACGGGCTGGCTGCTGCCACCCGAGGCGGTGGGGCCGGTCACCGACCCGGAGGTGCTGCGCGCGGCGCTCGGCGAGGCGGCCCGGCTGATCGAGGCGGCCGACAACTGCCGCTGAGGCGCTGACCAGCCATAATGGTGGCGTGGCAGGCAAGGGCAAGGGCAGCAGGGGCAGCCGCGGCGGTGCGATACCGGCCGCGGGACCGGTCGTCGGGCAGGTGGGCGGCGGGCTCGCCGAACTGGCCCCGGACCGCGAGCGGTCCCGTGCCTGGACCCTGCTGATCGACGGGGCCCCGCAGTCCCACGTGGACCTGGACGACCCCGGGTACCTGGACTTCGCGTACCAGCGCCGGATCGGCCACCTGATCGACCTGATCGCGCCCGCCCGGCAGCCCCTGAACGTGGTGCACCTGGGCGGCGGCGCCTTCACCCTGGCCCGCTACACGGCCGCCGCCCGCCCCCGCTCCACGCAGCAGGTGGTGGAGGTCGACGGGGCCCTGGTGGCCTTCGTGCGGGAACACCTGCCGCTGGACCCGCAGGCGCGGATCCGCGTACGGGCCGTGGACGCGCGGGCGGGGCTCGCGAAGGTCCCGGACGGCTGGGCGGACCTGGTCATCGCGGACGTGTTCAGCGGGGCGCGCACCCCCGCCCACCTGACCAGCGCGGAGTTCCTGGACGAGGTGCGCCGGGCCCTCGCGCCCACCGGGTGGTACGTCGCCAACCTCGCGGACGGTCCGCCGCTGGCGCACCTGCGGGGCCAGGTCGCCACGGCCGCGTCGCGGTTCGGGGAGCTGGCGCTGGCGGCGGATCCGGTGGTCTGGCGGGGGAAACGTTTCGGCAATGCGGTGCTCGTGGCCTCCGACCGAGAGCTGCCCGTCGCGGAGTTCACCCGCCGCGTGGCGAGCGACCCGCACCCCGGCCGCGTCGAACACGGCCGGGCCCTGGCCGACTTCACCGGCGGCGCGGCCCCGGTGGCGGACGCCTCGGCGGTCCCTTCCCCGCAGCCTCCGCCCTCGGTCTTCCGGTAGGCCCTCGGGCCGTCACGGGTCGACGATCTCCACCGCCGGCGGGTGGTCGTGCCAGGTGCAGAACACCGACACCTCGCGGCTGCCCTGGGTGAAGGTGACGCGGATCCAGAAGTCCTGCTTCCAGACCTGCATCCGCCAGCCCGCCTCCGGGGTCGCCGAGACCAGCCCGGCCGAGGAGGTGCCGAGGTCGAAGACGACCCGGCCGCCCGACACCGCGTAGCTCTTCACCGTGCCGGAGCCGCCGCCCTGGCCGCCGTCCTGGGCCGGGCGCTGGCCGGGTGACGGCGGCTGCTTCGGCTTCGCCGGCGGGGACGCGGAGGCGCCGGCCGGGGCGGAGGCCGAGGGGGACGCGGACGGCGACGGCGACGCGGAGGCCGAAGCGGCCGGTGCCGGGTCCGGGCCCGGCGTGGCGGAGGACCGCGGCGGCGCGTCCGGGGCCCTGGCCGTCAGCGGCACCGCGAGCGGAGGATCGTAGGCCGTCCCCGACATGACGGTGTGCACGCCCCACCACGACAGGGTCACGGCGGCCGCGGTGGCCAGCACCCAGGCCATGGCGTGTACAGGTCCTCGTCGCATCAGGGCACATACTGCACCACACGTCACAGACCCGTCCCGGCACCTCCCCGGGTCGCCCGGATGGACTACGGTGCGGCCATGGCAAGTGTGCTCGTGGTCGAGGACGACCAGTTCGTACGTTCCGCCCTCATCCGGCACCTGACCGAGGCCTCCCACACCGTGCGGAGCGTCGGCACGGCCCTGGAGGCCCTGCGCGAAGTCGCCCACAACCGCTTCGACGTGGTCATCCTCGACCTCGGACTGCCCGACCTCGACGGGTCCGAGGCCCTGAAGATGCTGCGCGGCATCACCGACGTACCGGTCATCATCGCCACCGCGCGCGACGACGAGGCCGAGATCGTCCGGCTCCTCAACGACGGCGCCGACGACTACCTGACCAAACCTTTCTCCGTCGAGCACCTCTCCGCCCGCATGGCCGCCGTCCTGCGCCGCGCCCGCGCCGCCGCCGGGGCCGAACCGCCCTCCCGCGTCCTGCGCGTCGGCGGCCTCGCCATCGACCCGCTGCGCCGCCAGGCCGAGCTCGACGGTGCCGTACTCGACCTCACCCGCCGGGAGTTCGACCTGCTGGCCTTCCTCGCCGGGCGCCCCGGCGTGGTCGTGGCCCGGCGCGAGCTGCTCGCCGAGGTCTGGCAGCAGTCCTACGGGGACGACCAGACCATCGACGTGCACCTGTCCTGGCTGCGCCGCAAACTCGGCGAGACCGCCGCCCGCCCCCGCTACCTGCACACCCTGCGCGGGGTCGGCGTGAAGCTGGAACCGCCGCTGTGAGCGTCGGGCCATGAGGTGGGCGCTGGTCAAGGTGTGCCTCGCGGTCACGGCCATGGTGGTCCTGGCCTTCGCGGTGCCGCTCGCGATGGTGGTCCGGGAGATGGCCAGCGACCGGGCCTTCTCCAACGCCGAACGGCAGGCCGCCACCATGGGGCCGACCCTCTCCATCACCACCGATCCCGCGCAGCTGCGCCGGGCCGTGGAGTCCACCGAGATGGGCGCCGCCGGGCGGATGGCCGTCCACGTGCCCGCGATCGGCGGGAGCGCCGCCGTGGACATCGGCGAGGGCCGGGCCGGGGCGCACGCGGTGGCCGAGACCCGCTCCCTCGGCCGGGCGACCACCGCCCGCGTCCCCGGCGGGGGTTCCGCGCTGCTCCAGCCCATCGCCCTCGGCTCCGGGGACATCGCGGTGATCGAGATCTACGTGCCGGAGAGCGAGGTCAGCAACGGGGTCACCACCGCCTGGCTGATCCTCGGCGGGGTCGCACTCGCCCTCGTCATCGGCTCGGTGGCCGTCGCGGACCGGCTCGGCGCCCGCCTGGTCCGCCCCGCCGAACGGCTCGCGGACGCCGCGCACCAGCTGGGGGAGGGGAAGCTCGGGGCGCGGGTGCCCGAGGACGGCCCCAAGGAACTCCGGTCGGCGGCCGTCGCGTTCAACTCGATGGCCGACCAGGTCGTCGAACTCCTCGCCAACGAGCGGGAACTCGCCGCCGACCTCTCCCACCGGCTGCGCACGCCCCTGACGGTGCTGCGGCTCAACGCGGCCTCCCTCGGGGACGGCCCGGCCGCCGAGCACACCCGGGCGGCGGTCGAGCAGCTGGAACGGGAGGTCGACACGATCATCCGCACCGCCCGTGAGCAGCGACCGCCCGCCGGCGCGGCGACCGCCGGCTGCGACGCCGCCGAGGTGATCCGCGACCGGATGGCGTTCTGGTCGGCGCTGGCCGAGGACGAGGGCCGCGAGGTGCGGCTCGCGGGGGTGGACCGCACCGTGCGCATCCCGGTGGCCCGCCCCGAGCTGGCGGCCGCCCTCGACGCCATGCTCGGCAACGTCTTCCGGCACACCCCGGAGGCCACCCCCTTCGCGGTGGACGTGCACGACGCGGGGGACGCCGTCATCGTCCTCGTCTCGGACGCCGGCCCCGGCATCGCCGACCCGGACGCAGCCCTGCGGCGCGGCAACGACGGCGCCCGGGACGGCTCGACCGGGCTCGGCCTGGACATCGTGCGCCGGGTCGCCGAATCCACCGGCGGCGACGTACGGCTGGGGCGCTCGGTGCTCGGGGGGACCGAGGTACGGGTGTGGATCGCGCTGGACGACCGGGCCCGGGGCGGCGAGCGCGGTGCGCGCACCCGGCGCGCCCGCCGCAGGCGCCGGGGCGCCTGACCCGCCGGCCGGCCCCCTGGAACGGCAGCCAGCCCCCCCCGGCGCGGCAGGCCGGTCTCCCGGAACGGCCGCCCGTACCCGCCCCGGCGGGGCAACCGACGTACACCGGCACACCCCGGGGCGCGCCTCGCGGGGCGGAAGTGCCCAGGTCGGTACGGTCCGGCCCATGGACACCCTCATCTTCGGCGGGCTCCTCGCCACCCTCGTCGCCATGCACCGGGACACCTCCCGGACCGTGGTCCTCGGCGCCTGGTGGGTCATGCTGGTCGCCGTGCTGCTGCTGATGGCGCACCACATCACCAGCGGCCTCGCCCTGAACCTGAGCTACTGACCCGTGGCCACGATGAACAGCCTCCTGCCGGAGGCGCCGCCGGAGAACGGCCTGCTGGGGCGGGTCCAGTACTGGTTCGCCTGCTTCTTCGCCGCGGGCTGGACGGCCGTCGTCTGCGGCGGCCTCTTCTACCAGCTCGGGCTGTGGGAGTACCCGTGCCCGCTCTGCGTCGTGCAGCGGATGTTCATGCTGCTGGCGGCGATCGGAGCCGCGTACATCATCCGCACCGCGCTCACGGCCGGCGTGGTGACCGGCCGGGACTACATGACCGGCTGGGGCATGGCCCTGGTCGCCGTGACGGGCGGCGCGTTCACCGCGTGGCGGCAGACGATGCTGCACATCCTCCCCGGGGACGAGGGCTACGGCAGCACGGCGCTCGGACTGCACCTGTACGTGTGGGCGTGGATCCTCTTCTCCGCCTCGGCCGTCGCGATCGGCATCGTCCTCGCCCTCGCGCACGTCACTGCGGGCCGGACCGTCCCGACGGCCGCGCCGGGCCCGTACCGGACGGCGGGGATGGTCGTACTGGCCTTGCTGGGGCTGGTCATCGCCGTCAACGTGGTGGCGGTGTTCCTGGAGGAGGGCTTCCACTGGTTCCTGCCGGACGACCCGACCCGCTACCAGTTCTTCTACGACGTCGGGATCCTGGACTGACGACCGACGACCGACGACCGACGACCGACGACCGACGACCGACGACCGACGACCGACGGCCGACGACCGGCCCCGCAGCGGCCGCATCCCGCGCGGGCACGTGCAGGACCCGTCCCCGATGGGACATCCGCATGCGTTGCGCAGTCCTCGGCACCGGCGTCGTCGGCCGTACGGTGGCCGCCCCTCTGGTCTCCCTCGGCCGCGGGGCCGTCATCGGCACCGAGATGACGCTCCCGGTGCGGCTGCGCGTGATGGGCGCTCTCGGCCACTCGGAGTTCAACGTCCACGTCCAGTCGGCCACCTCCTCCGCCTGGCCCCCTCCGCCTGCCCCCTTCCTCCCCCCCACCGTCCGCCGGACGGCGGCGCAAATGTTGCCGCGCCCCCGTACCGCGCGAAGGGTGGCCGTGACGGAAGGAGCCACGCATGAGAGTCATGCTCAGGGCCCACATGGACACGGCCGCCACCAACGAGGGCATCAGGAGCGGCGCCCTGCCCCAGGCCATCAAGGCCCTGATGGAGAAGGTCAAGCCGGAGGCGGCCTACTTCGGCCTCCACGAGGGCGTGCGTTCCTGCTGGATCGTCTTCGACCTCCAGGACAGCGCGAAGCTGCCGCCGCTCCTGGAGGACCTCTTCCTCCAGTTCAACGCCGAGCTGGAAGTCGGCCCGGTCATGAACGCGGAAGACCTGGCGAGGGGTCTGTCGGAGATGAAGTCCTCGCCGTGACGTCGCCCCGCCCGAACCGGACCCGCCCCGAGGCCGCCACCGCCAGCACGGCCGACGCGGTCACCGCCGCGCACGCGACGGCGAACGCGGCCCGGTGCCCGTACGAGGCGGCCAGCGGCCCGGACACGGCCGCCGCGAGGGCCTGACCGACGATCAGGCCACTGCCGAGCACGGTCATGGCCTCGCCCATCCGCTCCGCCGGGCCGGTCCGCTCGACCAGCCCGAACAGCGCGATCAGGTGCGGGGCCACGGCCAGTCCGATCCCCGCGACCGCCGCCGTCGCACCCCACAGCCCCGACACCGCGAGCAGCGGCAGGGTCAGCACCGCCTGGATCCCGACCGTCCACCGCAGCCGCACCGCCAGGTCTGCGGAGCCGGGCCGGGCCACCGTCAGGAAGCCGGCGACCGAACTCGTCACCGCCATCGCCGCCCACACCAGCCCGGCCGCGCCGCCCTCGCCCAGGGACCCCGCCAGGGCGTTGACCCCCGTGTTGGCCCCGCTGAACGCGGCCCCCTGGAGCACGGCCATCGTGAACAGCAGGGCCAGCCCCGGCGACCACAGCCGTACGCCGCCCCGCGCGCCCCCCGCCGCGAGCGGCCCGGGCGCGCTGGGGTGCAGGGCGAACAGGGTCCCCGACACCAGGATCAGGAGTGCCGCCAGCACCAGCGCCGAGGCGGGGTGCACGGTCACCGCGAGGATCCCGGCCAGCGCGGGCCCCACCACGAACCCGACCTCGTCGAGGGTGGTGTCGAAGGACAGCGCGGAGTCCAACAGGGCCTTGTCCTCCCCGGCCAGCCGCGCCCAGCGGGCCCGCGCCAGCGGCCCCACCTGCGGCACGGTCAGCCCGGCCGCCACCGCGAGGGCGACCGGGGCGGCCAGCGGCAGCCCGGCCAGCACGGCGGCGACCAGGGCGCACAGCACGGCGGCGTTCGCGGCGCAGGCGACGAGCAGCACCGGGCGGTGGCCGCGCCGGTCGGCCAGCCTCCCGATGACCGGGCCGCCCAGGGCCTGGCCCAGCCAGAGCGCCGCCGCGACGGCGCCGGCGTGGCCGATGCCGTCCCGGTCGTTGATCAGCAGCAGCGTCCCGATGGGGCACAGCGCGGCGGGCAGCCGGGCCAGGAACGCGTGGATGGGCAGGGTGCGGCCGCCGAGGGCGAACACCCCGCGGAATCCGGCGGGAGCGGTCCCGGCCGTGGCCGGGGACGCGGTGGAAGGGGACATGCGGACAACCTCCATCCGCACGCCGACCCTCCCGTTTCTCCGGCGCGCGCCGTTGCCCGTAGGGCGGGACGCTAGCCGCGGAACGCCCGCTTCGGAAGCCCCCGCCGGTGGGAGCGCTCCCGCCCCTACCAGCGGGTAGATTCGCAGCGGGAGGCAGCCATGAACGGTCACGGGCGCGGGCGGGGACGGCCGACCCTGGAGGAGGTCGCCCTGCGGGCCGGGGTCGGGCGCGGCACCGTCTCCCGGGTCGTGAACGGCCTGCCGGGGGTCAGCGAGCGCACCCGGGCGGCCGTCGAGGCGGCCGTCGCCGAGCTGGGGTACGTCCCCGACCGCGCGGCCCGGGCGCTGGCCGCCGACCGGGCCGGAGCCGTCGCCCTGGTGCTGCCCGAGCCGCACTCCCCCTTCATCACCGAGCCCTGCTTCTCCGGCATCCTGCGCGGGGCCGCCGAGGCGCTGGCGGGGGCCGGGGTGGAGCTGGTCCTCGCCCCCGGGGGCGGTGCGGCCGGGCTGTCGGGCCACCGGGTCGACGGGGTGCTGCTGCTGACGGCGGGCGCGGGGGAGCCGCCGCCGGGGATCCCGGCGGTGGCCGGTGGACGCGGGGCGGCCGCCGGGACGCTGCCGAGCGTGGACTGCGATCACCTGGGGGGCGCCGCCGAGGCCGTGCGGCACCTGCTGGGGCGGGGCCGGCGGACGATAGCCGCCATCGCGGGCCCGCCCGAGGACGACGGGGCCCGGCGCCGCCTGCAGGGATACCGGCGGGCCCTGGCCGCCGCCGGGCGGCCCGCGGACGAACTGCTCGTCGCCGCCGGCGGCCCCGGCGAGGACGGCGGCCGGCGGGCGATGCGGGAACTGCTGGAGCGCAGGCCGGCCCTGGACGCGGTCTTCGCCGCCTCCGACCTGCTGGCGGCGGGCGCCCGGCGGGAGCTGCGCGCGGCCGGGCGGGGGGTGCCGGGGGACGTGGCGCTGGTGGGCTTCGGCGACTCGCCGCTGGCCCGCCACCTGGATCCGCCGCTGACCAGCGTGCGGGCGCCCGCCGAGGAACTGGGCCGGACGATGGCGCGGCTCCTGCTGGCCCGGATCTCGGGCGGGAAGCCCCGGGAGCGGGAGGAGGTCGTCCTGCCGACGGAGCTGATCGTCCGGGGGTCGACGTGAAGGCGCGGCGGCCCGTGGAGCCCCCGGCGGCCGCTCTGGGCCCCGGCCCCTCCCGTACACGCAGAAGGCCCCGGTCCGCTCTCGCGAACCGGGGCCTTCCCACAGGGTGAGTGACGGGACTTGAACCCGCGGCCACCTGGACCACAACCAGGTGCTCTACCAGCTGAGCTACACCCACCATGTCCGGTCGCAGAACGACCGGCCGAAGAAAAGGGTACAGGGTCCGGGAGGGTGCTCGCTCCACCTTTCCCCCGCACCCCCCTCCGGAGGGTCTATTCGTCCGCCACCACGTGCTTGGCGGCGATCGCCCGGGCGGTGTCCGAGTCGGGCCCGGGCTGCGCCACGAAGACCGCCTCGCGGTAGTAGCGCAGCTCGGCGATGGACTCCTTGATGTCCGCGAGCGCCCGGTGGTTGCCGTTCTTCGGCGGGCTGTTGAAGTACGCCCGCGGGTACCAGCGGCGCGCCAGCTCCTTGACCGAGGACACGTCCACGATCCGGTAGTGCAGGTGGCTCTCCAGGGCGGGCATGTCACGGGAGAGGAACCCGCGGTCGGTGCCGACGGAGTTCCCGCAGAGCGGGGCCTTGCGGGGCTCCTTCACGTGTTCCCGGACGTACGCGAGGACCTGCGCCTCGGCGTCGGCCAGGGTCGTGCCGGCGGCCAGCTCGTCGAGCAGCCCGGAGGCGGTGTGCATCTCGCGCACCACGTCCGGCATGGTCTCCAGGGCCGCGTCCGGCGGGCGGATCACGATGTCCACGCCTTCGCCGAGCACGTTCAGCTCCGAGTCGGTGACCAGCGCGGCCACCTCGATGAGTGCGTCGTCCGTCAGCGAGAGCCCGGTCATCTCGCAGTCGATCCACACCATTCGATCGTTCATGCGCCCCACCTTATGCCGAAGGTCCCCCGCACCGGTGCTCGACCGGTGCGGGGGACCTCCTCGCTCCCGCGGGTACGGCTACGCGTGCTCGCGCAGGACCCGGCCGGGGGCGTACAGCTCGGTCACGCTGGGACCGGAGGCGGCCAGGGCCGCCGCGGCCCGCTGGGGCTGCGGGGTCCGCTGGTGCGGCACCGGGGAGCCCTGCATCTCCGACACCTGCGACACGTCGGCCTGCGGCCGGCGCGCCCGGTAGGCGGAGCGGTAGGCGGCCGGGGAGGACCCCAGCTGCCGCCGGAAGTGCCCGCGCAGGGCCACCGGCGAGCGGAAGCCGCAGCGTCCGGCGACCTCGTCGACGGAGTAGTCGGAGGTCTCCAGCAGCCGCTGTGCCTGGAGCACCCGCTGGGTGATCAGCCACTGGAGCGGGGCGCTGCCGGTGAGCGAGCGGAACCGCCGGTCGAAGGTGCGCCGGCTCATGTAGGCGCGGGCGGCCAGCGTCTCCACGTCGAACTGCTCGTGGAGGTGCTCCAGTGCCCAGGCGACGACCTCGGCGAGCGGGTCGGCGCCGATCTCCTCGGGCAGCGACCGGTCGAGGTAGCGTTCCTGGCCTCCGGTGCGGCGCGGTGGGACGACGAGCCGGCGGGCCAGTGCCCCGGCCGCCTCGCTGCCGTGGTCCGTGCGCACGATGTGCAGGCACAGATCGATTCCGGCCGCGGTGCCGGCGGACGTCAGCACGTCGCCGTCGTCGACGAACAGCTCGCGCGGGTCCACGTGGACGGACGGGTAGCGCTTGGCGAGCGTCGGCGCGTACATCCAGTGGGTGGTCGCGGGCCGGCCGTCGAGCAGCCCGGCGGCGGCGAGCACGAAGGCTCCCGTGCACAGGCCGACGATGCGGGCCCCCTCCTCGTGCGCCAGCCGCAGGGCGTCGAGCGCCTCCGGCGGCGGCGGTGAGGTGATGGAGCGCCAGGCCGGCACGACGACCGTGCCTGCCCGGGCGATCGCCTCCAACCCGTACGGCGCGGTCAGTTCGAGTCCGCCGGTGGTCCGCAGCGGACCGTCCTCTCCGGCGCACACGAGCAGTCGGTAGCGTGGAACTCCCGCGTCCTGCCGGTCGATGCCGAACACGGACAGCGGAATGGAACTCTCGAAGATCGGCCCGCCGCTGAACAGCAGCACGGCGACGATCTCCCTGCGGCGACGCCCCGCGAGCTTCCGGCCCGCGTCAGCGACGACTGCGGCGGTGGAATCCTGGCTCATGGCGCTAAGCCCCCCTTGGGTGTCGCGACTCCTTGGTCTGGTCGCACCTGCACGTTTCCCCTCGGCCTTGCACGTGGATCCCCCGCCGTAAATACATGATCGAATCTACTGCGTCCCGTGGTGTCGGCGTGACAAGTTCAGCACGCAGCGCTATGTCGACTTGGCAACTTGGCGAAAAGCATTCGATCAGGAAGCGTTCCACTCCGCTACCCGCCACGGAAGCCCGCGATCCGGCCGTGGCCAGTACTCATGGGGTCGAATCGTCCCCTGTCGTCCGTAGTCGCTGGTGGTAGGGGGGTCGGGGGAACATTCCGGCAAGGGAAGCACTGGGTCCGGAAGTTGGCTGAAAACAACCGGGTGTGTACGTGCGAACCGGTCAGCCGTGAGGGGACGGGCCGCCGGAACCGTGGCAGCCGCGGTGCGAACCGGCCCCCGTACGGGAGTGCCGGCCGCGGTGGCCGGAGGGCGGCGGGTCTTCCGACAGCACCCGGGCGGCCGTCCGCTCCGTCTTCTCCGAGTACCGCAGCAGCACCCGGCAGGCGGCCGTCACCGCGGCCAGCCCCAGGGTCGCCACCGCGGCCCCGCCGTACGAGGTCCCGTAGACCACCAGGACCACGGGTACGAGGAGGCAGCTGAACGCGGCCCAGCGCACCACGTCACCCGCCGGGTCGTCATGGCCCCGTCCGGCGGACTGCACGGACGGGTGAAGCGGGGCGCGCGCGGAGGACGGCGCGGAGCGGGCGGACCGGGCGGACCGCGTCATCGGAGCGGGCTGGACGGGCTGGACGGGGTGAACCGGATGGCCGGGCACGGCGTACTCCCTGCGGGCTCTTCCTGGACGGTCGGACTCTTGTCCAACGCCCCGGTACGGGCCTCGGTCACTGCGCGCACGGGTGGCGCAAGGGTCTCTCGTCACTGGCTGTAGGGGGCAGCGGCCATTGCCAAGGCGCCCGCACTCCGGCATGCTCCCTGGGACGCTCTCCAAGGGCGGCATGCCCTGTGCAGGACAGGAGTGTCGCCGTACCCTGGTGGGTAAGGGCTTGGGAAGATGCTTCCCAGACAGAGCTTCGTCACGCTGCGTCGTCAAAAGCGCTCGTGAGCCAAGCCCTCGTCGTCAGATGCTCCGAGTCGCCGAAACCGCCCCTGTCGCTTCCCCCGAGGACTCTTCGCCGAGACACCCATGGCCGGTCACGAATTCTCCGAACCCGCGGACCGCAAGCGCAAACACCTCGCCGATTCCGCATCGAGCGACCTGCGCGCGGTGGAACAGACGCGTCATCCCTGCGACCCCGCCTTCCGGCACGGCGTCGTGGTGGGCTTCGACGGCTCCACCTCCAGTGAGCGAGCCCTCGCCTACGCGATCGGCATGGCCCGGCGCTCCGGTTCCGGTCTGATCATCGTGCACGTGGCGAACCGGCTGCCCACCACGGTGTGGGCCGGCTGTGAACCGCCCGTCTTCGTGGACGTGCCCGACCACCGCACCGAGGTGCTCGGCCTGGAGCTGGCCTGCGCGGACTACCTGTCCGAGGTGCCGTGGATCCTCGTCGAGCGCGGGGGTGACATCTGCCACGAGCTGGAGGAGGTCGGCCGGGAGTACTCGGCGGACGCCATCGTGGTGGGTTCCACCCACGGGATCGTCGGCCGGATCTTCGGCTCGGTCGCGGGACGGCTGGCGAAGCGGGCGCAGCGACCCGTTGTTGTCATTCCGTAACCCACTGTATGTCGGTTGTGCGGTTGTGAACCCCTTTGTAAAGGGTAGATAAGTGCTGCTGGGACACAGCGAACAACTGCAGATCGAAGGGAGCCCGCCGTGGACAATGGTGTCTCTGCGGGAAGCACGGCCTCGACCTCGACCCTGGGGAACATCGCCCTGGGTCTCACCCTTCTCGCGTTCGGTATCGGCCACACGGGTGTCCTCTCGGGTGTGACCGCCGCCGACTCCGTGTCGCTCGCGATGTACGTCGGCGGCGCGGCCCTCTTCCTCCTCGGCCTCCTCGAATACCGCGGCGGCAACGGCTTCAACGGCACCGCCTTCGCGGGCCTCGGCGTCTTCTGGTTCACCTGGGCCAAGGGGGCGGGCGCCTCGGTTTCCGCCGAGGCCGCCGGAACGTTTCTCGTCCTCTTCGCGATGGTCGCGCTGACCCTCACGCTCGCCGCGTCGAGCGGGCTGTTCGGCCAGGGCGTCCACGCCCTGCTGACCCTCGCCCTCCTCCTGCTGGCCATAGCCGCCTTCGCGGACAGCGCCGGTCTGGCCAAGGCGGGCGGCTGGGTCGCCGCCGTCTCCGGTCTGCTGGCCTGGTACGGGGCGACGGCCGCGCTGGCCGGCTGGCCGATGGCGCTGGGCAGGAGCTCGGGACGCGCGGTCGCCGCGGGCTGACGGGCCCGGACCGCGGGGCAACGCACAGGGGTGCCACCGGAGTTCCGGTGACACCCCTTTCGCGTGCCGTGCCGTGCCGTGCCGTGCCGTGCCTCGTGGCACGGGGGTCCGGCCGTGGCGGCCTATTCGACCGTGACGGACTTCGCCAGGTTGCGCGGCTTGTCGATGTCCCGGCCCAGGGCCAGGGCGGTGTGGTACGCCAGCAGCTGGAGCGGGATGCCCATCAGGATCGGGTCCAGCTCGTCCTCGTTCTTGGGCACGAGGATGGTGTGGTCGGCCTTCTCCTGCTCGCGGTGGGCGACGGCCAGGATCCGGCCGCTGCGGGCCTTGATCTCCTCCAGCGCCGCGCGGTTCTTCTCCAGCAGGTCGTCGTCCGGGACGATCGCGACCGTCGGCATCGCCGGCTCGATGAGCGCGAGCGGGCCGTGCTTCAGCTCGGAGGCCGGGTAGGCCTCGGCGTGGATGTAGGAGATCTCCTTCAGCTTGAGGGAGGCCTCCAGGGCCACCGGGTAGCCGCGGACCCGGCCGATGAACATCATCGACTTGGCGTCGGCGTACTCGGCCGCGAGCCGCTTGATGTCCTCCTCGCCCTTGAGGATCTCCTCGATCTGGGCGGGCAGCTTGCGCAGGCCGTCGATGATCCGCTTGCCGTCGGTGACCGACAGGTCCCGGATCCGGCCCAGGTGCACGGCGAGCAGCGCGAAGGCCACCACCGTGTTCGTGAAGCACTTGGTGGAGACGACGCAGACCTCCGGGCCGGCGTGCACGTAGACGCCGCCGTCGGCCTCGCGGGCGATCGCGGAGCCGACCACGTTGACCACGCCGAGGACGCGGGCGCCCTTGCGCTTGAGCTCCTGGACCGCCGCGAGCACGTCGTACGTCTCACCGGACTGGGAGACGGCGATGTAGAGGGTGTCGGGGTCCACGACCGGGTTGCGGTAGCGGAACTCGGAGGCCGGCTCGGCGTCGGCGGGGATGCGGGCCATGCTCTCGATGAGCCCGGCGCCGATCAGGCCCGCGTGGTAGGAGGTGCCGCAGCCCAGGATCTTGACCCGGCGGATGCCGCGGGCCTCGCGCGGGTCCAGGTTCAGGCCGCCCAGGTGGACGGTGTTGAAGCGGTCGTCGATCCGGCCGCGCAGCACGCGGTCGACCGCGTCGGGCTGCTCGGAGATCTCCTTGTGCATGTAGGTGTCGTGGCCGCCCATGTCGTAGGAGGCGGCCTCCCACTCCACGGTCTCCGGGGTGGCGGTGGTCGTCGTGCCGCTGGTGGTGTAGGTGCGGAAGTCGTCGGCCTTGAGGGTGGCCATCTCGCCGTCGTTGAGGGTCACGACCTGGCGGGTGTGGGCGATCAGCGCGGCGACGTCGGAGGCGACGAGCATCTCCTTCTCGCCGATGCCGAGGATGACCGGGGAGCCGTTGCGGGCGACGACGATGCGGTCGGAGAAGTCGGCGTGCATGACGGCGATGCCGTAGGTGCCCTCGATGACCTTGAGCGCCTCGCGGACCTTCTCCTCCAGGCTGTCGGCCTGGGAGCGGGCGATCAGGTGGGTGATCACCTCGGTGTCGGTCTCGGACGCGAAGACGACGCCCTCGGCCTCCAGCTTGGCGCGCAGCTCGGCGGCGTTGTCGACGATGCCGTTGTGGACGACGGCGACCTTGTTCTCGGGGTCCAGGTGCGGGTGCGAGTTGATGTCGCTCGGCGCGCCGTGGGTGGCCCAGCGGGTGTGGGCGATGCCGGTGGTGCCGGTGAAGCGCTTGGGAACGCGGGCCTCCAGGTCGCGGACGCGGCCCTTCGCCTTGACCATCTTCAGCGCGGCGGCCTTCGGGCTGTTGACGACGATGCCGGCGGAGTCGTATCCGCGGTACTCCAGTCGTGCCAGGCCTTCGAGCAGCAGCGGTGCCACGTCACGCTTGCCGATGTAACCGACGATTCCGCACATACGGTGTTGCCCCTCCTGAGGTTCGGTGGTCGTGCTCGTCCCCGCGCGGCCCCCCACGGGCCGCCCCGGCCCCTGTCAGCCGTAGACGATGCGGCGCAGCTGCCGGAGCGAGAGCTCCGGTGGCGCCACGGCGCGGTGCGGCAGTTCGGCCGCGATGCGCTCGAAGATCTCCGCGTTGACCGCGCCGCCCGACTGCAGCTCGCGGTGGCGGCGGCGGACGAACTCCTCGGTCGTCTCGTTGAAGTACGCGAGGACGTCGAGCACCACCCGGGTGGCTTCGCCGCGCTGCAGCGCGGTGCTGCGCACCAGGTGGTCGACGAGGTCGTCGTGGGAGGACGGGCGGCGGTCGAGCACCCGTAGATACTGACTGTCCAAGGAGTGAAACGCAAAGATCCTGCCCGATATCGGGCAGGATCTCGCTGGTCTGGACCAGTGAATGGGAGATTCCGGTATCCGGTGGTCAGAAACGACCCAAAATCGCGGCCTTCGCCGCCGAGAACTCGTCGGCGGTGAGGACGCCCGCCTGGTGCAGCTCGCCCACCTCGCGCAGCCGCCGCAGCAGCGTGTCGTGGTCCGCGGGCTCGCCCGCCAGCGCGGGGGCCGACTCCGCGAGCGGCAGCGCCTTGGCCCGCTCGGGCGCGGGCGCCGCCGGATGCGGCATCCGTACCGCCACGGCCGCCGCGACCAGCGCCATCAACGGGTCCTTCTTGAAACCGAAGAGCTCCACCGTGCAGCGGTCGTACTTGGGGGCGGCTGCCGCCTGGGCGCCCTCCAGGGTGAACCGCAGCCAGCCGTTGTCCAGGCCCTTCGACGGCGACCAGTCCACCGCCCGCACGTCCGCGACCCGGAACTCGCTCGGGCCGCCTGAGCGCTTGGCCTCCTCCGTGGTCCAGTTCCAGTCCAGCACCACCCGGTCGCCGTCGAAGGAGGCCGTGCCGTCACCCGCGCCGAAGGCGACCGGCACCGGAGGCCCGGGCAGCAGGTACGCGTCACACGGGCCGGGATCCACCTGGTCCAGCAGCAGCGCGTTGCGCACCGCGTCGACGAAGTACTCCGCCACCCCGCTGCGGTCCGACTCCACCGACAGCCGGTACGGGTCCGAGGCCTCCGGCAGCCGCCCGCCCGTCACCTGCGTCAGCGGGTCCGCCCCGTCCCGCAGCCGGAGCCGCAGCCGGCCCGCCTTGCGGCCCGGCTCGTAGCTGATCCCGCCGATGGCGCGCAGCGGCACGACCACCTCACCGAGGTGCTGCCGGAGCAGCCCCACCCCCTTGTCGCGGCCCGGCACGATGCGCACCGCGTCCCCGTCGAAGCTCCAAGTACCGTCCTTCTGGATGATTTCCGCCATCCGATGATTCTCCCACCGCGAAGTACGGCCCGAGAGGGGGCCGTCTGGCCTATACCTGGGCGCATGAGAGCCCTGCGCCGCACGGTCGCCGCCCTCCTCGTCCTGGGTGCCGCCGTCTCCTGCACCGCCGCCCACGGCGACGACGCCAAGAGCCCGCACGCCGCCGCCGTCCTCGCCCCCTACGACCGGCTCCTGCCCGCGCCCGC
This sequence comes from Streptomyces sp. NPDC043896, assembly GCF_056435605.1. Taxonomy (NCBI): domain Bacteria; kingdom Bacillati; phylum Actinomycetota; class Actinomycetes; order Kitasatosporales; family Streptomycetaceae; genus Streptomyces; species Streptomyces sp. NPDC043896. Next base: position 106,072 of record NZ_JBWKEE010000011.1, on the reverse strand, counting down.
CTCCGCGCGGGCCGGGGGCGCCGGGTACTCCTTCGGCGCCGGCACGGTGATCCGTACCGGGCCCGGCTCGGCGGAGGAGGTCCGGCGGGTCGGTGAACTCCTCGCGGAGCAGCTGCGCGGGCCGAGCGGCCTGCCGCTGCCGGTGGTCGACGGGGAGGAGGGGGACGGCATCCGGCTGCGGCTGGACGGCGCGGCCCGGGAGCTGGGCGCCGAGGGCTACCGGCTGCGGACCACCCCCTCCGGGGTCACCCTGACCGCGCACACCCCGGCGGGGCTCTTCCGCGGCGGGCAGACGCTGCGGCAGCTGCTGCCGGTGCGGGGCACGGGGGAGGTCCCGGGCGGGGAGATCACGGACACGCCGCGCTTCGCGTACCGGGGGGTGATGGTCGACATCGCCCGCCACCACTTCCCGGTGGAGCAGGTCAAGCGGTACGTCGACCAGGCCGCCCAGTACAAGATCAACACCCTGCACGTGCACCTCAGCGACGACCAGGGCTGGCGCATCGCCATCGACTCCTGGCCGCGCCTGGCCACGTACGGCGGCGCGAGCGAGGTCGGCGGCGGCCCGGGCGGCCACTGGACCAAGGAGCAGTACCGGGACCTGGTCGCCTACGCGGCGGAGCGCTACGTCGACGTGGTCCCGGAGATCGACATGCCCGGCCACGTCAACGCCGCCCTCGCCTCCTACGCGGAGCTGAACTGCGACGGCAAGGCCCCCGAGCGCTACACCGGCATCAAGGTCGGCTTCAGCTCGCTGTGCGTGGGCAAGGAGCGCACGTACGAGTTCGTCGACGACGTCCTCGGCGAGCTGGCCGCCCTCACCCCCGGCCGCTACCTCCACATCGGCGGCGACGAGGCCCACTCCACCCCGGCGGCGGACTACGCGGCCTTCATGGACCGCGCCCAGCAGATCGTGGCCCGGCACGGCAAGACGGTGGTGGCCTGGCACCAGCTCGCGAACGCCCGCCCGGCGCCGGGCGCGGTCCTCCAGTACTGGGGCCACGACAGGACGGCGGCGGCGGAGAAGTCGGCGGTGGCGGCGGCGGCCGACGCGGGCCACCCCCTCATCCTCTCCCCGGCGGACCGCGCCTACCTGGACATGAAGTACGACAAGGCGACGAAGCCGGGCCTGGCCTGGGCGGGCTACGTCCCGGTCCAGCGCTCCTACTCATGGAACCCGGGCTCCTACCTCTCCGGCGTCCCCGAGTCCGCGGTCCTCGGCGTCGAAGCCCCCCTGTGGACGGAGACCATCGCCAACCGCCCGGACTGGGAGCTGATGGCCTTCCCCCGCCTCCTGGGCCTCGCGGAACTCGGCTGGTCCCCGGCGGCGGCCCTGGACTGGCCCGCGTACCGCCGGCGCCTGGCGGCCCAGGCCCCGCGCCTGGACGCGCAGGACACGGCGTACTACCGGGCGCCGGAGGTGCCGTGGGAAGAGCCCGCACGCGCGGGCGTACGGGCTGGGAGGTGATGGCCTGACGGCGGGGCCGGCGAAGAGGGCCTTGGGCTTCGCGGCCCCGCCGTCGGGGCGGAGGGGCGGGCGCGGGTTCGAGGGACCGTATTCGAAACCGCGCCCGTCCCGGGCCGTCAGCGCCGGGCGAAGGGCGCGACGGGGTTCTTGAGGGTGCCGATCAGCTGGAGGGCCGCCGCCGGGTCGGCGAGGTCGACCATCTGCTTGTTGTTGCGCAGCTGGAGCCGGTTCAGGCAGGACAGCTGGAACTCGGGGGTGAAGAGGTCGTACTGGGCGAAGCGGTCCGCCAGGGCGGGGGCCGAGGCCTGGTAGTCGTGGGCGCAGTCCGCCACGGCCTGCCAGAAGACGGACTCCTCGCAGATGCCCTCCGACACCAGGATCGAGCCCAGGAAGCGGAAGAAGCAGTCGAAGACGTCCGTGAAGATCGACAGGAGCTTCATGTCCTCCGGGATGTCGGCCCTGACGCGCTCGACGGCCGGCGGGAGGACCGCGTCCGGGTCCATGACCACGATCTCCTCGGCGATGTCCTTGAAGATCGCCCGCTGGACGACGCCGTCCTTGATCACCAGGATCGTGTTCTCGCCGTGCGGCATGTAGGCGAGGTCGTACTGGTAGAAGCAGTGGAGGAGCGGGAGGAGGTAGGCGCGGAGGTAGGGCTTCAGCCATTCCGCCGGGGTGAGACCCGATTCGGCGATCAGGGCGCCGACGAAGGACTTGCCGTCCGCGTCCACGTGGAGGAGCGAGGCCATGGTCGCCAGGCGCTCGCCGTCGCGCAGGGAGTTCACCGGGGACTCGCGCCACAGGGCGGCCAGCATCTTGCGGTACGGCGAGTAGCGGTCCGTGGCGCGCTCGTACTGGCGGTGGTGGTAGCCGATCGCCGCGCGCTCGCGGATGATCGAGAACTCGACCGACCGGAGGACCTCGTCCGACTCGATCAGCTGGTGCAGCCAGTCGTTGATGGCCGGGGTGGCCTCCATGTAGGCGGCGGACAGCCCGCGCATGAAGCCCATGTTCAGGACGGAGATGGCCGTCTTGACGTAGTGCTTCGTGGGGGTGGTGGTGTTGAAGAACGTACGGATCGACTGCTGGGCGAGGTAGGCGTCGGAGCCTTCGCCGAGCAGCACCAGGCGGCGGTTGGCGATCTCGGCCGCGAAGGTGACCGTGGTCTTGTTCCACCACTGCCAGGGGTGGATCGGCAGGAGGTGGTAGTCCGCCAGGTCCAGGCCCAGGGAGGCCATCTTCGCCGAGAAGAGGGTGAGGGCGTCCTCGCCCAGCTCCTCGCGCATGAACGCGTCGTGGTCCAGGCCCGCGCCCGCCGTGAAGGTGGAGACGTCCTTGCGGGCGGCGACCCACACCAGGTGGACGGGGCTCGCCGTCTCCGGGGCGTACGAGAGGTACTCGTGCACGCCGAAGCCCAGGCGGCCGTTGTTGGCCACGAAGCAGGGGTGGCCCTCCGTCATGCCCGTCTCGATGTCCTGGAAGCTGGACTTCGCGAGGGTGGCCGAGGTGACCTGCGGCTTCGTGTACTTGAAGCCGGTGCCGGCCAGGGTGGAGGAGATCTCCTCCAGGTAGACCGGGAGGACCTCCGCGCTCAGGCCCAGGGCCTGCTGGAGCTCGATGTGGAAGTCCAGGGCGTCCAGGTCGAGCTCGGCACCGTCCCGGTGGCGGGTGATGGAGTCCTCCTCCACCGCCCAGTGGTCCAGGGCGTGCAGGGCCGAGCGGAAGCGGTATTCGACCGTGCCGTCGTCGCTGCGGACCGAGTAGCGGTCCTCACCCAGCGGCTCCGGGGTCAGCAGGCGCTCGTGGGAGAACTCCGCGAGGGCCTTGCGCACCAGGGCGCGGTTGGCGCGGGCCCACAGCTCGGGGGAGAGGTGGGCGATGGCGTCGGCCAGGCTCATGCCGGGACTCCCGTCGTGAGGGCGGTGGCCGCCTCGAACCGGGCGCGGGTGCAGAAGCTGAGCAGGGCGGCCTTCTCGGGCTTCTGGACCTCGCGCTCGGGGACGAAGCCGACGGCCTCGTTGAGGGCGTGGACGGCCTTGTTGCGGACGTCCGGTTCGACTACGACACGCCGAGTGGCGGGGTCCGCGAACAGGGCGGCCATGACCGTGGTGATCACCGCGCGGGTGAAACCGGATATGGGGGTGTCCGAGGGCGCCACCAGGAAGTGCATGCCGACGTCGCCCGGCTGGGCCTCGTACAGGCCGACGAGTTCCAGCTTCGAGGGGTCGTAGCTCTCCATCAGGAAGGCCGGGCGGCCCTCGTGGAGGCCGATGAAGGCGTGGTGGTCCTCGTGCGCGGTGATGCGCACGTACTCGCGCTCGACCTCGGTGAGGGAGGCGTCCTGCATCATCCAGAACGCGGCTTTCGGGTGCGTGACCCAGCCGTGCAGGAGTTCCGCGTCCGCGAAGGGGTCCAGGGGGCGGATGGAGAAGGTCCCGAGGGCCGCGTCGGTGCGGGCGAAGAGGAGTTCAGGGGTGGTGCTCATGCGTGGATGCCTTCCGGGGCCGCGAACTGCTGGAACGCGATGGACTTCTCGACCTTGTAGTACTCGCGGCCGAGCAGCTCACCGACGATGTACGCGTTGCGGTACGCGGCCATGCCCAGGTCGGGCGAGGTGAGGGAGTGGTTGTGGGTCGTGCCGTTCTGCAGGTACACCCCGCGGCCGGTCACGTCCACGGCGTAGTTGCGGCCTGCGTCGAGACGGCCGTGGCCGTCGAAGTTCAGCCGGTCGTGGATGGGCGTGAGGAACTCCGGCGCCACGTACTTGTAGCCCGTGGCCAGGACCAGGCCCTCCGTGGCGAGGGTGAAGTCCCGCTCCTGCTCCTCCTGGCGCAGGCCCAGCGTGTACGTGCCCGTGGTGGTGTCGTACGCCGTGCTGTTCAGGGAGGTGTTCGTCAGGAGCGTCGTGGGGACCGCGCCCGGCATGGTGATCTTCTTCTGGTAGAGCAGGTCGAAGATGGCGTTGATGAGGTCGCCGTCGATGCCCTTGAAGAGGTTCTTCTGCTGGGTCTCCAGCCGGTAGCGGGTCTCCTCGGGGAGGGCGTGGAAGTAGTCCACGTACTCCGGGGAGGTCATCTCCAGCGTGAGCTTGGTGTACTCCAGCGGGAAGAAGCGGGGGGAGCGGGTGACCCAGTTGAGCTGGTAGCCGTGGACGTCGATCTCGGCGAGGAGGTCGTAGTAGATCTCGGCGGCGCTCTGGCCCGAGCCGATCAGGGTGATCGACTTCTTCTTCTGGAGGGACTCCTTGTGCTGCATGTACGAGGAGTTGTGCAGGAAGTCGCCGCCGAGGCCCTCGCAGGAGGCGGGGACGTGGGGCGGGGTGCCGGTGCCGAGGACCAGGCGGCGGGCCCGGTGGGTCTCGCCGCGGTCGGTGCGGACCTCGTAGACGCCGGCGGCCTCGTCGTACGTCACCTCGGTGACGGAGGTGGAGTACAGGACGTTGTCGAGCCGGTCGGCGGCCCAGCGGCAGTAGTCGTTGTACTCGGCGCGCAGCGGGTAGAAGTTCTCCCGGATGTAGAAGGAGTACAGCCGGTCCTTGTCCTTCAGGTAGTTCAGGAAGGAGAAGGGCGAGGTCGGGTCGGCGAGGGTGACCAGGTCCGACATGAACGGCGTCTGCAGGTGCGCGCCGTCCAGGAACATCCCGGCGTGCCACTCGAAGTGCGGCTTCGACTCGATGAAGAGACCGTCGAGCTCCTCGATCGGCGCGGTCAGGCAGGCGAGTCCCAGGTTGAAGGGACCCAGGCCGATGCCGATGAAGTCGTGGGGCTTAGCGGTGGACGGCAAGGGAGTCTCCCAGGAACTGCTCGGCGTGTGCGGCGAGGAGGTCGAGGACGGCCGCGATGTCGGCCGTCGTGGTCTGCGGGTTGAGGAGGGTGAACTTCAGGTACTGCTTCCCGTCCACCTTGGTGCCGGCGACGACGGCCTCACCGGAGGCGAACAGGGCCTTGCGGGCGTGCAGCTGGGCCTCGTCGACGAGGTCGGGGCGCAGCTCGCCGGCGGGCAGGTAGCGGAAGACCAGGGTGGAGATCTGCGGCTCGACGACGACCTCGAAGCGCGGGTCGGCCGCGATGACCTCGTAGCCGGCGGCGGCGAGGTCGACGACCTCGTCGAAGAGGGAGCCGACGCCGTCGGCGCCCATGATGCGCAGGGTCATCCAGAGCTTGAGGGCGTCGAAGCGGCGCGTGGTCTGGATGGACTTGTCGACCTGGTTCGGGATCCGCTCCTCGGCCATCCGGCGCGGATTGAGGTAGTCCGCGTGGTACGTGGCGTGCTTGAGGGTGTCGCGGTCGCGGACCAGCATCGCGCTGGAGCTGACGGGCTGAAAGAACGACTTGTGGTAGTCGACGGTGACCGAGTCGGCCTTCTCGATGCCGTCGAGGAGGTGCCGGCGGGTGGGTGAGACCAGCAGTCCGCAGCCGTAGGCGGCGTCCACGTGCATCCACGCGGAGTGCTGCCCGGCCAGGCGGGCGATCTCGGGGAGCGGGTCGATGGACCCGAAGTCGGTGGTGCCGGCGGTGGCGACGACGGCCATGGGGAAGAGGCCCTCGCCGGCGCAGCTCTCCAGCTCCAGTGCCAGGACCGAGGTGTCCATGCGGCGGTTGCGGTCGACGGGCACGGAGATGACGGCTTCGTAGCCGAGGCCCAGCATGGCGGCGGACTTCTGGACGCTGAAGTGGCTGGCCTCGGAGGTGAAGATGCGCAGCTTCGGCAGCAGCTCGGCCTTGGTGAGCTCGGTGCCCTCGTCGAGGGCCCGCTTCATCACGGTCCGGCAGGCCTCGTCACGGGCGAGGAGCAGCGCGTGGAAGTTCGACTGGCTGCCGCCGGAGGTGAAGATGCCGTCCGCGCCCTCGCCGAGGCCGATGCGGCGGGCGGTCCAGTCGATCAGCCGGCGCTCGATGAGCGTGCCGCCGATGGACTGGTCCCAGGTGTCCAGGGAGGAGTTGACGGCCGACAGGACCGCTTCGCCGACCACCGCGGGGATGACCACCGGGCAGTTGAGGTGGCCCAGGTAGCGCGGGTGGTGGAAGTAGACGGCGTCGCGGAGGTAGACGTCCTCCAGCTCGTCGAGGGCGGCGGCCGCGTCGGCCAGCGGCTTGTCGAGGTCGATCCCGTTGATGACCGGGGCGAGTTCGTCGACGGATATGCCGGTGTGGGGCCGCTCGGTCGTGGCGAGTTTGGCGGCGACGCGGTCGACGCCCTCGGTGACGGAGCGCCGGTACAGGTCCGCGGTCGTCTCGTTCAGCAGATGCGTGCGCATCAACTTTCCTCCGGGCAGGTGGGGGCACCGCCAGCGTGAGCTGGGGAGAGCGGGGCAGGGGTGGGGTGTGAGACTTAGGTTAGCCTAACCTTAGTTCGACCACAAATGCCGGAGGGCCCCGGCTTCAGCCGGGGCCCTCCGATGTGAAATTCCCTGCTCGGTGCAGGTGTTGGCTACAGCGCGGACGCGGGGTCCTCACTCGGGGCCCGGCCCGCGTACGCCTCGGCGAGCAACTGCTCCTCGCTCGCGCCGAGTCGCCAGTAGCCGGTGAAGCGGACCGCGCGCCGGTCGATGGAACGTTCCTGCACCAAGTGGCGGCGTACGGCGCGGATGGTGCCCGCCTCGCCCGCCAGCCAGGCGTACGGGGCTTCGGCGGCGGGCTGTTCCGCCGCGCGCACGGCGTCCACCACCCGGCCGGCCCGCTCCGGGCCCGAGGCGCCCTTCTCGCGGACGATCCAGGTGATGTCGGCGTCGGCGAGGGTGTGCAGGCCGAGCCGGTCGTCCTCGTGCGGGACCTCGAACCAGGCCTTGACCGGGGTCGCGGCGGGAAGCCGGTCCAGGATCGCCGCCGCGGCGGGCAGGGCCGTCTCGTCGGCGTACATCAGGAAGGCGTCGGTGCCCGCGGGGGGCTGGAAGCGCACGGACTTGTTCTCCGCGACGGCCGGCCCGATCGCCATGATCCGGCGGCCGGTGACGGCCCTGCCCGCCCACCGGGAGGCCGGGGAGCCGTCCCCGTGCAGGACGAAGTCGATGTCGACCTCGTCCGCCCCGTCGGCCGTGCGCCGCTGGTCGCGCACGGTGTACGAGCGCATCACCGGGCGCTCCTCGTCCGGCATCGCGCGCCACGCCCCGAACCAGGTGTCCTCGTCCGTGGACGGCAGCTCGGTGTGCTCGGCGCCCTCGGGCGGCAGGAAGAGCGAGAGGCTCTGGTCGTACCCGCCGGAGCGGAAGTCCGCGAGGGACTCGCCGCCGAAGGTCACGCGCAGGAAGGAGTGGCCGAGGCGGCGGGTGCGCAGCACTTCCATCGTGAAGAAGCGGAAGTGCGCCGCGGCCTGCTCGGCCTCGGATGCGGTGTCGGTCATGCGCGGGTCCCCCCTGGGATTCGAATGGGCGCCGGCGGTGGGTGGTGCCGGGCGGTCAGTGCCGGAAGCCGGGCCCCGGGCGGTGGCCCGGGGCCCGGCGTTCAGAGCCGGCGGAAGAGGGTCAGGAGACCTTCTTGGCGTTCTGGATGGCCTTGGCGAGGTCCTCGAGGATCTGCGCGCACTTCTCGTACGAGTAGATCGGCTCGGTCACGCGCGGGGCGACCTGGCCGGCCTTGACGGCGGGCAGCTCGTTCCAGGTCGGCTTGGCCTTGAGGGCGTCGTTCTGGAGGGCCTGGGTGCGGTTGTCCAGCAGGACGAGGTCGGCCTTGTACTTGCCGGCGTTCTCCCAGCTGAGGCTCTCGTAGAAGCCCTGCGGGTCCAGCTTGTCCTGCTCCGGGGCGACGAACTCGACGCCCAGGGACTCGAAGTACTTCAGGTCGGCCGAGGTCTTCGGGGTGGAGACGTAGAAGAGCTGGTCGGCGCCGGAGCCGACGAGCACCTTGATGCCCGGGTTGGCCTTGACGGCCTCGCGGACCTTGGCGGAGGCGGCGTCGAAACGGGCCTTGGCGTCGGCGGCCTTCTTGGAGTTCAGGTCGGCGCCGAGGGACTTGGCGAGGTCCGCGGTGCGCTCCAGGGCCTTGTCCATGGAGGCCTTGTCGCCCACGCCGATCGCGGCGGCCGGGGCCAGCTTCAGGATCTTGTCCTTGGAGGCCTCGGGGACGTACCAGTACGTGCCGTCCCAGGTGTTGGTGGCGAGCAGCTCGGGCTTCAGGGCCGCGTACTTCTCGACGTTGAACTCGTCGTAGACGTTGCCGAGGATCTCGACCTTGGAGATGTCCATCGAGCCGGCCATCGGGTCGGCCTTGCCGTCCGCCAGCTTGGTCGGGCCGAAGACGCCCTTGACCTGCACGCCGTAGTCGTACAGCGCGGCGGCGGTGCCGGTGTAGGCCACGATGTTCTTCGGCGTGGACTTGGCGGCGACGTCCTTGCCGAGGTCGTCCTTGAAGCTCCAGGGACCCGAGGCGGCGGCCGTGCTGCCCTTGTCGCCGTCAGCGTCCTTCGCCTTGTCGTTGCCGCCGCACGCGGTCAGGGCCGCGACGAGGCCGAGGGCGCCGCCGGCCGCGACGAGTCCGCGGCGGGAGAGGAACGTGGTGCTGGGCTTGGGCATGGCGAAGTCCGCTTTCGTACGTGCAGGGGCGGCCGGGAGGGCTCTAGGCCGTTCGGGGGGAAGGTTAGCCTAACCTTGGCCGAAAACGGTAAGGGGACCCTAATTAGTTCTCGGGTCCCCTCCGCACACCCCGCGCGCCGCGCGGTCGGTCCGTCAGCCGGCGAAGCCCAGCTCACGGGCGATCAGCATGCGCTGGACCTCGCTCGTGCCCTCGCCGATCTCCAGGATCTTCGAATCCCGCCACATACGGGCGACCGGGTACTCGTTCATGAAGCCGTAGCCGCCGTGGATCTGCGTGGCGTCCCGGGCGTTGTCGACGGCGACCGTCGAGGAGTACAGCTTCGCGATCGCCGCCTCCTTCTTGAACGGCTCCCCGTGGACCAGCCGCGAGGCCGCGTCGCGCCAGCCGATGCGCGCCATGTGGGCGCGCGTCTCCATGTCCGCCAGCTTGAACTGGATCGCCTGGTTGTCGCCGATCGGCTTCCCGAAGGCCTGCCGTTCCTTGGCGTACTTCACCGACTCGTCCACACAGCCCTGCGCGAGACCCGTGGCCAGCGCCGCGATGGCGATGCGGCCCTCGTCGAGGATCCGCAGGAACTGGGCGTAGCCGCGGCCCTCCTGGCCCACCAGGTTCGCCAGCGGCACGCGCACGCCGTCGAAGGACAGCTCACGGGTGTCCGAGGAGTTCCAGCCGACCTTCGAGTACGGAGCGGCCACCGTGAAGCCCGGCGTGCCGGACGGCACGATGATCGAGGAGATCTCCGGGCGGCCGTCCGCCTTGCGGCCCGTGACGGCGGTGACGGTGACCAGCCCCGTGATGTCCGTACCGGAGTTGGTGATGAAGCACTTGGAGCCGTTGATCACCCACTCGTCGCCCTCGCGGACGGCCGTGGTGCGGGTGCCGCCCGCGTCACTGCCCGCGCCGGGCTCCGTCAGGCCGAACGCGCCGAGCATCTCGCCCGAGCACAGCTTCGGCAGCCACTCCCGCTTCTGCTCCTCCGAGCCGAACAGGTAGAGGGGCATGGCGCCCAGGGAGACGCCCGCCTCCAGGGTGATCGCGACCGAGGAGTCGACGCGGGCCAGCTCCTCCAGCGCGATGCCGAGGGCGAGGTAGTCGCCGCCCATGCCGCCGTACTCCTCCGGGAAGGGCAGGCCGAAGAGGCCCATGCGGCCCATCTCGCGGACGATCTCGTACGGGAACTCGTGGCGCTCGTACAGGTCGCCGATCTTCGGCGCGACGACGTCGTGCGCGAACGCCTCGACGGTACGGCGGAGTTCCTCGTGCTCGGGGGTGAGCCGGTGGTCGAGGGACATGGTGTGACTACTCCTTGTGGGAGAGGGCGCGGACGGTACGGGAGGGGCTGGGACGGCCCAGCCGTTCGGCCATCCACACGCTCGTGGCGGTGAGGGCGGCCAGGTCGACCCCGGTCTCGATGCCGAGGCCGTCGAGCATCCACACCAGGTCCTCGGTGGCGAGGTTGCCGGTGGCGCTCTTCGCGTACGGGCAGCCGCCGAGGCCGCCGGCCGAGGAGTCGACCGTGGTCACGCCGTGCTGGAGCGCGGCGAGGGTGTTGGAGAGGGCCTGGCCGTAGGTGTCGTGGAAGTGCACGCCGATCCGGTCGGTGCCCACGCCCTCCTCGTTCAGCGCGGAGAGCAGGGCCTGGACGTGGCCGGGCGTGGCGACGCCGATGGTGTCGCCCAGGCTCAGCTCGTCACAGCCGAGGTCGAGCAGGGCCTTCGCGACGCGGACCACCTGGTGGACCGGGACCGCGCCCTCCCAGGGATCCCCGAAGCACATCGACAGGTAGCCCCGGACGTGCGCCCGCTCCGCCTTGGCGCGGGCCACGACGGGCTCGAACATGGCGAGGGACTCGGCGACGGTGCGGTTCAGGTTGCGGGCGGCGAAGGTCTCGGTGGCCGAGCCGAACACCGCGATCCGGGTGGCGCCCAGGGCGAGCGCGCGGTCGAGGCCCCGCTCGTTGGGCACCAGGACCGGCAGCTCCGCCTCCACGTCGGAGAGCAGCGGGAAGAGCTGCTCGGCGTCCGCCAGTTGGGGCACCCACTTGGGGTGGACGAAGCTGGTGGCCTCGATGGTGGTCAGGCCGGCCGCGGCGAGCCGGTGGACGAACTCGGCCTTCACCGCGGTCGGTACGGCCGTCCCCTCGTTCTGCAGGCCGTCGCGCGCGCCGACCTCGTGGATGCGGACGCGGGCCGGCAGCCCGCCGGGGGACGGGACGGTCATGGGCAGCCCGTTCACGCGGCCCCCTCCTCTTCCTCCGGGGTCACCACGGCCAGGACCTGGTCCATGGCCACGGTGGTGCCCGGGGTGACGTCGAGTTCCGTGACGGTGCCGGCGTGCGGGGCGGAGATGACGTGCTCCATCTTCATCGCCTCGACGACCAGCAGGCTCTGACCGGCCGTCACCCGGTCGCCGACGGCCACCTTGACGACGGTGACGGTGCCGGGCATGGGGGCGGCCAGGGTGTCCGCGCCGGCGTGTCCGCCCCCGCCGAGGGCCGCTGCCACGGGGTCGTGGTGCTGGACGTGCCAGCTGTCCGCGTCGCGGCCGAGCCAGATCCCCTCCGGGGAGGCGGCGTGGCTGAACCGGTGCGTGACCCCGTCGAGTTCGACGGTGACGGTGCCCGGGGTGAAGGCCACGGTCCGGGCCCGCGCCGGTGCCGGGACGCCGCCGTCGGGCGCGGGCAGCAGGAGCTCCTGCTCGGTTCCCCGCTGCCGGGTGCGGACCTCGACGGGGTCCTGTCCGGGGAGGCGGAAATGCCGGACCGTCCAGGCCGGGGTGCCGCCGAGGCGCCAGCCGTTGCCGGAGGAGTACGGGTCGGCCCAGCCGGCGCCGTCCGGACCCGCCGCCGCCCGGGGCGCCGGGCCGGCGGCGGAGGCGGAGGCGGAGGCCAGCAGTGCGGCGGCCGCGTACACCTCGGCGGGGACGCCCTCCGGGAGGAGGGACGGGAGGTCCCGCTCCACCAGGCCGGTGTCCATGTCGCCCGACACCACGTCCGGGTGCGCGAGCAGGCGGCGCAGGAACCCGGCGTTGGTCTGGACGCCCAGGATCACGGTGTCGGAGAGGGCCCCCCGCAGCACCCGCAGGGCACTGGCGCGGTCGGGCCCGTACGCGATGACCTTCGACAGCATCGGGTCGTACGTCGAGCCGACCGGGACGCCCGCCGTGAGCCCGGAGTCGGTGCGCACCGCCCCGCCGTCCGGCTCCGACAGGGCCAGCACCGTGCCGCCGGACGGCAGGAACCCGCGCGCGGGGTCCTCCGCGCAGACGCGGGCCTCGATCGCGTGCCCGGTCAGCCGGATGTCGTCCTGGGTGACGGGCAGGGCCTCGCCGGAGGCCACCCGCAGCTGCTGCTCCACCAGGTCCAGGCCGGTGACCAGCTCGGTCACCGGGTGCTCCACCTGGAGGCGGGTGTTCATCTCCATGAAGTAGTAAGAGGAGGGGTCCCCGCCCGGGACGATGAACTCCACCGTGCCCGCGCCGACGTACCCGCAGGAGCGGGCCGCCTCCACGGCCGCCGCGCCCATCGCCGCGCGGGTCTTCTCGTCCAGCAGGACCGAGGGGGCCTCCTCGATGACCTTCTGGTGGCGCCGCTGGAGGGAGCACTCGCGCTCGCCGAGGTGCACCACGTTGCCGTGGGCGTCGGCCAGCACCTGGATCTCGATGTGCCGGGGCCGGTCGATCCACCGCTCCACGAGGAGGGTGTCGTCACCGAAGGAGGACTTCGCCTCGCGGCGGGCCGCAGCGATCTCCTCGGCCAGCACCGCCTCGTCCCGTACGAGGCGCATGCCCTTGCCGCCGCCGCCCGCCGAGGGCTTCAGCAGCACCGGCATGCCGATCTGCGAGGCGGCCGCGACGAGTTCGGCGTCCGTCAGGCCGCTGCCTGAGGAGCCCGGGACCACCGGGACGCCGGCCGCCCGGACCGTCTCCTTCGCCGTGATCTTGTCGCCCATGAGGGAGATGGCGGACGCCGGCGGGCCGATGAAGGCCAGTCCGGCGTCCGCGCAGGCCCGGGCGAAGGCCGCGTTCTCCGCGAGGAAGCCGTAGCCCGGGTGGACGGCCTCGGCGCCCGTCCGCTTCGCGGCGTCCAGGAGCCGCTCCACCGACAGGTAGCTCTCGGCGGCGGCCGCCGGGCCGATCCGGACGGCGGTGTCGGCCTCCCGTACGTGCCGCGCGTCGGCGTCGGCGTCGCTGAAGACGGCGACCGAGCGCACCCCGAGCTGCCGCAGGGTGCGGATGACCCGTACCGCGATCTCGCCGCGGTTGGCGACCAGAACAGTGCTGAACATCAGTGAGGTCCTCACGTCACACGTCACATACGGAAGATGCCGAAGCCGGACTCGCCCAGCGGGGCGTTCGCGCACGCGGTCAGGGCCAGTCCCAGCACCTGCCGGGTCTCCATCGGGTCGATGACCCCGTCGTCCCACAGCCGCGCGGTGGCGTAGTAGGCGTTGCCCTGTTCCTCGTACTGCGCGCGGACCGGGGCCTTGAAGGCCTCCTCGTCCTCGGCCGGCCACTCCTGGCCCGCGCCCTCGATCTGGTCCCGCTTGACGGTCGCCAGTACCGAGGCGGCCTGCTCGCCGCCCATCACCGAGATCTTGGCGTTGGGCCACATCCACAGGAAGCGCGGCGAGTACGCCCGGCCGCACATCGAGTAGTTGCCCGCGCCGTAGGAGCCGCCGACGACCACGGTCAGCTTCGGGACCCGGGTGCAGGCCACGGCCGTGACCATCTTCGCGCCGTGCTTGGCGATGCCGCCGGCCTCGTAGTCGCGGCCGACCATGAAGCCGGAGATGTTCTGGAGGAAGAGGAGCGGGATGCCGCGCTGGTCGCACAGCTCGATGAAGTGGGCGCCCTTCTGCGCGGACTCGGAGAAGAGGATGCCGTTGTTGGCGACGATGCCGACCGGGTGGCCGTGGATCCGGGCGAACCCGGTGACCAGGGTCTGCCCGAACTCCGCCTTGAACTCCTGGAAGCGGGAGCCGTCCACGATCCGGGCGATGATCTCGCGGGCGTCGTAGGGGGTGCGGGAGTCGACGGGGACCGCGCCGTAGAGGCCGTACGGGTCCACCTTGGGCTCTTCGGGAGCCTCGACCGACCAGGGCAGGGCCCCGCGCGCGGGCAGGGTCGCCACGATGTTCCGTACGATCCGCAGCGCGTGCGCGTCGTCCTCCGCGAGGTGGTCGGTGACGCCGGAGGTGCGGGAGTGGACCTCGCCGCCGCCCAGCTCCTCGGCCGTGACCACCTCACCGGTCGCGGCCTTCACCAGCGGCGGGCCGCCGAGGAAGATCGTGCCCTGGCCGCGCACGATGACGGCCTCGTCGCTCATCGCCGGCACGTACGCCCCGCCCGCCGTGCAGGAGCCGAGGACGGCGGCGATCTGCGGGATGCCGGCCCCGGACATGCGGGCCTGGTTGTAGAAGATCCGGCCGAAGTGCTCCCGGTCGGGGAAGACCTCGTCCTGCATGGGGAGGAAGGCGCCGCCGGAGTCCACCAGGTAGAGGCAGGGGAGGCGGTTCTCCAGGGCCACCTCCTGCGCGCGCAGGTGCTTCTTCACGGTCATCGGGTAGTACGTGCCGCCCTTGACGGTGGCGTCGTTGGCGACGATCACGCACTCGCGCCCGCTGACCCGGCCGATGCCCGCGATCACCCCGGCGGCGGGGGCGGCGCCCCCGTACATCCCCTCGGCGGCCAGCGGGGCCAGCTCCAGGAAGGGCGACCCGGGGTCGAGGAGGGTGTCGACGCGGTCGCGGGGGAGCAGCTTCCCGCGCGCGGTGTGGCGGGCGCGGGCCTTCTCGCCGCCGCCGAGGCGGGCCGCGTCGAGCCGGGCGCGCAGGCCTTCGGCCAGTTCGCGGTGGGCGGCCTCATTGGTCCGCCAGGCCTCGGACGCCGGGTCCGCGGCGCTCGTCAGCACTGGTGCCTGCTGCATCGGTCGAGCTCCCTTGCTCGTGCACGCTTTGTTAATGACCGTTAACGCGTTCGGGTCTCAGGTTAACGAGCGCTAACCGCCCTGTCTAGAATGGATTTCCATGAGCACCAGAGCGGCCGCCCCGACCCGTCGCGAGCAGATCCTCAGTGAGGCCGCTCGTCTTTTCGCGGAGCGCGGCTTCCACGGCGTCGGCGTGGACGAGATAGGGGCGGCGGTCGGCATCAGCGGCCCCGGGCTGTACCGGCACTTCGCGGGCAAGGACGCCATGCTCGCCGAGCTGCTCGTCGGGATCAGCGAGCGGCTGCTGACCGGTGGCCGGCGGCGCGTCGAGGAGGCGGCCGGGGACCCGGAGGCGATCCTCGCCTCCCTCGTCGAGGGACACATCGACTTCGCCCTGGACGACCGGGCGCTGATCACCCTGCACGACCGCGAACTGGACCGGCTGCGCGAAGCCGACCGCAAGCTCGTGCGCCAGCTCCAGCGGCAGTACGTGGAGCTGTGGGTGGAGGTCGTACGGGAACTGCACCCCGAGGTCGGGGAGGCGGAGGTACGGGTGGCCGTGCACGCCGTCTTCGGGCTGCTGAACTCCACCCCGCACCTGGCCGCCCCCGGCCGCGAGGCGACGGAATCGCTGCTGCGCAGGCTGGCGAACGGAGCCTTCGGGGCGTTGTCGGGGTAAGGCGCGGCTTGAGCGGTACGTGGTGGAACGGACGGCTCCGGGCGAGCGGCGGCAGAATGGTCCGCATGCCGAAGCCGATAGAGACGCCCGTACCCAGCCGCGCCGAACTCATCGACCACCTGGTCCGCACGCGGATCGCGGGGCAGGTGGCCACTCCGCGCGAGAACAACCTCTCCCACTACCGCAAGCTCGCCAACGGCGACCGGCACTACTGGCTCGGCCTCGAACTGGGCGACCGCTGGGCCGACGAGCAGGACGTCCTGGCCGTGATGGCCGAGCGCGTCGGCGTCGTCGACGACCCGGCGCACCGGGCCGGCCAGGACACCATCGACCCGGAACTGACCGTCGCGGGCCTCGACCGGATGGCGGCCCGGCTGCACAAGGCCGCCCTCGACCGGCACAGCGTGCTGTTCGCCACCGGCCACCCCGGCGGCCTGCTCGACGTCCACCGGGCCACCGCCGACGCGCTGCGCGCCGCGGGCTGCGAGATCGTCCGCATCCCGGCCGGCCTGATCGCCGACGAGGGCTCGGTGTGGCAGTTCGGCGACGTGGCCGTACTGGAGCGGGGCGCGACCCTGTGGCACACCCACTCCCCGGCGCCGATGGCCGCGATCCTGGACGGCCTCGCGGCGGAGGGCCGCCCGCAGCCGGACCTGGTCGTCGCCGACCACGGCTGGGCGGGCTGTGCGGCGCAGCGCGGGCTGGACGCCGTGGGGTACGCGGACTGCAACGACCCGGCGCTGTTCCTCGGCGAGGCGGAGGGCACCCTCCAGGTGGCGGTCCCGCTGGACGACCACGTCCGCGACCCGCGCTTCTACGACCCGATGGTGGCGTACCTCCTCTCGGCGGCGGGCCTGCTGTAGCCCTGGCCGGGCGCTTCGGGGCCCGGCGGGGGCGCGCGTCGCCGGAGCCCCGGCCCGGCCGCTGGCCCGGCCCTCGGCCCTGGCCCTCGGCCGCTGGCCCGGCCCTCGGGCGCTGCCCCGGCCCTCGGCCCCGGTCGGCGGCCTCGGTCCGGCGGGTGTCAGGGGGTGGCGGTACGGTCACCGGCATGGCCGATGCCCCGAACCCGCTGTCCGTGCTCGGTGCCGCCTTCCCCGGGCTGCCGCCGGGCGGGCTGATCACCCGGCCGGTGCGCCGCGGACCGCTCCGGCGGGTGCGGCACGAGCCGCTGCTGTGGCTCTCCCACGGGCCGGTGGCCGCCCCCGCCGGGGCGTACCCGGCGCCCGCCGGGCTGGTGCCCGTACTGCTGCACGACCGCTACGGGCCGGCGCTCTGGTGGGGCGACGAGGACCGCCTGGACCGGGAGCGCTGCTCCGGCCCGGACGAGCACGACGTCCGGACGGTGCTGCGGGAGTACTGGGACGCCGTCGTCCCCGACCCCGAGGAGGGGGAAGAGGGCGAAGAGCTGATCGCCCCCTTCGGCCGGTCCTGGCCCGGCACCGCCCGGCCCGGCACCCCGGTCGCGGAACCCGCCGCGGCGGCCGCGGCGGTCGCGGGAGAGCTGCTCGCGCAGGGGGTGCTGGGCGGCAGCCCCCGGCTCGCGCTGGTGCCCGCCGCGCGCGGGGCCGACGTACCCGCCGCGATCGGCTGGTGCGGCCCCACCCACCACGAGAACGACACCGCCCGGGTCAGCGCCGTCCTGCGCTCCTGGGAGGACCGTTTCGGCGCCCGGGTCCTCGCGCTCGGCCACGACCGCCTCGACCTGTCGGTGGCGGCCCCGCCGCGCACGCTCGCCGAGGCCCTCCCCGTGGCCGCCGAGCACTTCGCGTTCTGCCCCGACAACGTCTGGCAGGGCTCCGGAACCGTCCGCGACTACGCCGCCGAGGCCCTGGTGGGGGAGGCCCACTGGTCGTTCTGGTGGGACTGAGGGTCCCCCGGTCAGCCGGCGTCGGGGCCGTTCCTGACCGGCCGGGTGTGGATCTTCGACACGCACGCCGGCAGGGCCGCGTCCTCCCCGTGCTCGCGGGCCCGGTACGCGCTCGGGCTCTCGCCCACCAGCTCCGTGAACCGCGAGCTGAACGACCCCAGCGAGGTGCAGCCCACCGCGAAGCAGACCTCCGTCACCGACTGGTCGCCCCGCCGCAGCAGGGCCTTGGCCCGCTCGATGCGGCGCGTCATGAGGTAGCTGTACGGGGTCTCCCCGTAGGCGGCGCGGAAGCTGCGCGAGAAGTGCCCCGCCGACATGAGGGCGACCTGCGCCAGCGCGGCCACGTCGAGCGGTTCCGCGTAGTCGCGGTCCATCAGGTCACGGGCCCGGCGCAGCCGGGCGAGGTCCTCCAGGTTCACCCGTTCAGCCTCGCACAGGCCCGGGCGGTGGCGAAGGTTCCGAAGGCCGCGGGGTCGGCGTCGGGTCCAGGTACACCCGGCGGACCGCCGGCCACCGCTCCCGCAGCTGGTCCTCGGCGTCCTCGCAGGCCGCCTCCACCTGCCGGGCCGACGCCAGGTCGTGGAAGTCCACCTTCGCCGCGATCAGCACCTCGTCCGGCCCCTGCACCAGGGTGGTCAGCTCCAGCACCCCCTCGATGTGCAGGACCGACAGCAGCTCCTCGCGCACCTCCGCCCGCATCGGCTCGGGCAGCGGCCGCCCGATCAGGTACTGCGCGTTCGAGCGCCCCAGCTCCCACGCCACCGCCACCAGCAGCACCCCGATCAGGAGCGAGGCCACCCCGTCGTACGCGCCCGACCCCGTCAGCTGCGCCCCCAGCAGCCCGCCCGCCGCCAGGGCGAGGCCGATCAGCGCGGCGGCGTTCTCCAGCAGCACCGCCTTCACCGCCGTGTCCGGGGTGTGCTTCACGTACAGCCCCAGCGGCGCCCGCATGCGCGCCGCCTCGCCCGTCACCTGCCGCCAGGCCACCAGCAGCGAGTACCCCTCCAGGAGGAACGCGACCGCGAGGACGGCGTACGAGAACAGCGGGTCACCGGGGTCCTCCCCGTGCACCAGGGTGTGGATCCCGTCGTAGAAGGCGAAGACCGCGCCGCCCGCGAACGTGGCGATCGAGGCGAGCAGCGCCCAGATGTAGCGCTCGGGCCCGTACCCCAGCGGGTGCGCCTCGTCGGCGGGCCGCGCGCTGCGCTTCAGGGAGGTCAGCAGCAGTACCTCGGTGACCGTGTCGGCCACCGAGTGAGCGGCCTCGGACAGCATCGCGCTGGACCCGCTGACGATCCCGGCGACGGCCTTCGCGGCGGCGATGGCCAGGTTGGTGACCACGGCGACGACCACCGTGGCGACGCTCTCGGACCCCGCGCCCCCGACTGCTGCTTCGGCTTCGACCGGCATGGGGCGACGGTACGTCCGGTCAGCCGCGCGGGACGCGCACGACACCTTCCTGGATCACGGTGACCGCCAGGCGGCCGTCCTGGGTCCAGATGCGGGCCTGGCCCAGGCCGCGCCCGGCGGACGCCGAGGGGGACTCCTGGTCGTACAGGAGCCACTCGTCGGCGCGGAAGGGCCGGTGGAACCACATGGCGTGGTCCAGGGAGGCGCCGACCACGTCGCCGACCGCCCAGCCGCCCCGGCCGTGCGCGAGCAGCACCGAGTCCAGCAGGGTCATGTCGGACACGTAGGTGGCCAGGCAGACGTGCAGCAGCGGGTCGTCCGCGAGCTTGCCCCGGGTGCGGAACCAGACCTGGGAGCGCGGCTCCAGCGGCTTGCCGACCGAGCCCCACGGCGGGGTGGTCGCGTACCGCAGGTCCACGGCGCCGCGCGCCTCCAGCAGCCGTTCGACGGTGCCGGGGTCGCGGAAGATCTCCCGGTACGCCGGCAGTGCCTCGGCGGCGGTGGGCAGGGAGTCGGGGTCCGGCGCGGCCGGCATCGCGGTCTGGTGCTCCATGCCCTCCTCGTACGTCTGGAAGGACGCGGAGAGGTGGAAGATCGGCTGTCCGTGCTGGACGGCGACCACGCGGCGGGTGGTGAAGGACCGCCCGTCGCGGATCCGGTCCACGGAGTACACGATCGGCGCACCGGAGTCGCCGGTCCGCAGGAAGTACGAGTGGAGCGAGTGCGGCAGCCGGTCGGAGGGCACCGTGCGGCCGGCCGCGACCAGGGCCTGGGCCGCGACCTGGCCGCCGAACACGCGCGGCACCAGGGAGGTGCGGCTCGTGCCGCGGAAGATGTTCTCCTCGATCTGCTCCAGGTCGAGCAGATCGAGGAGGTCCGCCAGTGCGGCGTCTCTTTCGAACTCGGCCAAGTGGGTTACAGACCCATCGACTTGGCGATGATCGACTTCATGATCTCGCTGGTGCCGCCGTAGATGCGGTTGACGCGGTTGTCCGCGTACAGGCGGGCGATCGGGTACTCGTTCATGTAGCCGTAGCCGCCGTGGAGCTGGAGGCAGCGGTCGATGACGCGGTGCGCGACCTCGGTGCAGAAGAGCTTCGCGGAGGCGGCCTCGGCCGGGGTCAGCTCGCCGGCGTCCAGGGCCTCCAGGGCGCGGTCGGCGACGGCCTGGGCCGCGTCCACCTCGGCCTGGCAGGCGGCCAGCTCGAACTTCGTGTTCTGGAAGTGCGCGACCGGCTTGCCGAAGACCGTGCGGTCCGTGACGTACTGCTGGGCGAACCGGACGGCCGCGGCGGCCTGGGCGTAGGCGCCGAAGGCGATGCCCCAGCGCTCGGAGGCCAGGTTGTGCCCGAGGTAGTAGAAGCCCTTGCCCTCCTCGCCGAGCAGGTCCTCGACCGGGACCTTGACGTCGACGAACGCCAGCTCGGCGGTGTCGGAGGTCTTCAGGCCGAGCTTGTCGAGCTTGCGGCCGACCGAGTAGCCCTCGGACTTGGTGTCCACGGCGAAGAGGGAGATGCCGAAGCGGCGGTCCTCGGCCGAGGGGGCGGAGGTGCGGGCGCAGACGATCACGCGGTCGGCGTGCACGCCGCCGGTGATGAAGGTCTTGGCGCCGTTGAGGACGTAGTGGGTGCCGTCCTCGGAGAGCTTGGCGGTGGTCTTCATGCCCGCGACGTCGGAGCCGGTGCCCGGCTCGGTCATCGCCAGCGCCCACATCTCCTCGCCGGAGGTGAACTTCGGGAGGAAGCGCTTCTTCTGCTCGTCGGAGGCGAGCATCTTGATGTAGGGCAGGGCGAGCAGCACGTGCACGCCGGAGCCGCCGAAGTTGACGCCCGCGCGGGAGGTCTCTTCGTAGAGGACGGCCTCGAACTTGTGGGTGTCCAGGCCCGCGCCGCCGAACTCCTCGGGGACGTTGATGCCGAAGACGCCCAGCTCGCCGAGCTTGTAGTAGAAGTCGCGCGGCGCCTGGCCGGCCTGGAACCACTCGTCGTAGACGGGGACGACCTCGGCCTCGATGAAGGCGCGGAGGGTCTCCCGGAACGCCTCGTGGTCCTCGTTGAACACCGTACGGCGCACGGCCGGCTCCCTTCGTCGCGGCAGTCCGCCGCCCTGTCTAAGCGCTTGCTCATAGCTAAGTTACCGGCGGGTTGTCGATCCTGTCCAGAGTCGGCCGCGGGACCGGGCCGGCCGGCCCTGGGGGTGAACCCCCAGGGCGCCCCTGAGGAGGGGGCCCGCCGTCCCGGAGGGGACGGGCGCCGACGAGTCCTCTGTGCGGACGATCCGCCCGCCCGGCGTGATCACCAGGATGGGACGGGTCAGAGGGAACACCGAACCGAGCACACCGGAGCAGCAGTGAACCGACGCACCCGCACCGCCCTGGCCGCCGTCCTCCTCCTGGGCCTCGCCGCCGGACCCGTGACCGCCACCGCCGTCGCGGCACCCGCCCCCGCGGGGGCCGTCTCCGCGGCGGCCGTCTCCACCGGGCAGCAGGGGCCGGACGCGGAGGCCCTGCGCGCCGGTATCGCCGGACTGCCCGACCAGGACGCGACCGCCGCGCTGGTCCGCGTCGGCGGGAACGGCCGCTGGACCGGAACCGCCGGCGTGCGCGACCTCCGGACCGGGGCCCCGGCCCTGGCCGACGCCCGCTTCCGGGCCGGCTCCACCACCAAGGTCGTCACGGCCGCCCTCGTCCTCCAGCTCGCCGCCGAAGGCAAGGTCGACCTGAACGCCCCCGTGAACGCCTACCTCCCGGGCCTGGTGCCGGCGAGCTTCACCAAGCCCGTCACCGTCCGCCACCTCCTGAACTTCACCAGCGGCATCCAGGCCGGGGCGTCCTTCGGCGACACCGTCGAGGAGGAGTACCCGCACCGCTTCGAGACCCTCCCGTACCAGGAGGTCGTGGCCGGGGGCCTGTCCAGGGGGCCGGCGTTCGAGGCGGGCACCAGGCAGCAGTACAACAACATCAACTACACGATCCTCGGCATGCTGGTCGAGAAGGTCACCGGCGACTCGTTCGCGCACCAGGCCGAGGTCCGGATCTTCCGCCCGGTCGGCATGACCGGGAGTTCCTTCCCCAAGGGCGCCGACCCGCGCATCCACGGACCGCACAACCGGGGCTACCAGCTGATGGGCGGCGAGCGGGTGGACGTCACCGAATGGAACATGACGGACCGCTTCGCCGCCGGCGACATGATCTCCACGACCCGGGACCTGGAACGCTTCGTCTTCGCCCTCTTCCGCGGCCAGGTGGTGCCCGAACCGCAGCTGAAGGAGATGTTCACCGTCCCCGACCTCCCGGGCGCCACCCGCAGCGCCGGGCTGGAGCGCCTCGTCGTGAACGGCAAGGAGGTCTGGGGCAAGACCGGCGCCCGCCCGGGGTACCACACCGTCGTCGCGGCGACCCGGGACCTGTCCCGGACCCTCGTCTACTCCGTCAACAGCACGGACGCCAAGGGTGACGGCCTGAAGATCGTCCAGCGGTTCGGGCTCGCGGCGTTCAACCGCTGACCCCGGGCGGCCGGCGCAGGGCGAACCACAGCTCCATCCGGGTGTCCGGGTCGTCGAGGTCCCGGTCCAGCAGCGCCGCGCAGCGGGCCACGCGCTGGCGGACCGTGTTCCGGTGCACGCCGAGCGCCGCCGCGCTGCGGTCCCAGCTGCCGTGGTGGGCCAGCCAGCCGCGCAGGGTGTCCCGCAGGACGGGGGAGAGGGGCTCCAGGAGGGCCTCGGCGTGGGCCCGCGCCTCGGCCTCGCCGACCAGGCCCGCGAAACCGGGGTCCGTGTGCCGGGCCACCGCGGTCCGGGCCGCCTCGGCGCGGGCGAGGGCGCGGCGGGCCTGCGCGTCGGCCGTGGCCAGGGCGTCGGGGGAGGCCGGGGCGCTGACCCCGAGCCGCCAGCCGGGCTGCGGGCCGGGCTCGCGTTCGGTGAGCAGGCGTACGCCGTCCCCGCGCGGGTCCAGCAGTACGGTGCCCAGCGCGCCGGCCAGGGCCTGCGGGTCCCCGGTGCCCCGGGCGTGGACCGCGTACCAGGGGCCGGGGGCGAGGGCCCCCGCCGGATCCCCGTCCAGCAGCAGCCGGGTCAGGGCGGCCGCCTCGTCCCCGGCGGGCCGCTCCGCCGTGACGAGGGTCAGCAGCACCGCGGCGATGGAGGCGATGGTGTGGTCGCCCGGGGTGCGTCCCGGGGTGGCCAGGGCCAGCACCCGCCCGCCGCCCACGGCGTACGCGGCCAGGCTCGTGCCGCCGAGCGCGTCGGTGGCGGTGGCCGCGGCCCCCGGGGCCACCCGGCGGGCCAGCGCCTCCACCGCGCCGAGCACCCCCGCGTCGGGAACGGCCCCCGCGGTCGTGACGGCTCCCGCGGTCGCGACGGAGCCCCGGCCGGGACCGGGGGTTCCGGCGGCGTCGGGGCCCGGGGCGAGCAGTGCGGCCCAGCCGCCCAGGCCCGCCGCCAGCCGGGACAGCACCGCCGGGACCGGTTCCGGGCGGGCCGCGGCCGCCGCCAGGGCCTGCTGCACCTCCGCGACCCGGCGCAGCTCCCGCGTACGCGCCTCCGCCATCAGCCGCCCGACGCTGCGGGCGACCGCCGTGAACGGGGTCCCGGGCGGGACCTCCACGAGCGGCAGCCCGTGCCGCTCGCACGCCTCGGCCAGGCCCGGCGGGACCACCTCGTGCACCGGGGTCACGCCGAAGCCGAGCGCGGCGGCCCCGGCGCGGGCGAGCCGGGCGGCGTAGGCGGCGGCCCCGGCCTCCGTCAGCTCGGCCCCGGCCGTCAGCAGGAGCTCGCCGCCCAGCAGGTACGGGGACGGGTCCGCCATCTCGGAGGCGTGCACCCCGTGCACCTCCGCCGCGGCCGGCCCCGCGAGGTGCCGCAGCCCGAGCCCCCGCTCACCGAGCAGCGCCGCGAGCCCCACGGGCGGCGTCATCGGCTCCCCGGCGGGGGCCGACGCCGCCGCCCGCGGCCCGTCGCCGGGGTTCGGGGGGACCGGGACCTCACCCATGGATACTCCGTACATTCCGGTGCCGTCAGATGGATGAAACGTACCCTCCCCACCCCCGCGCGGCACGCTTACGCTCGAAGGACCGCACCAGCAGGACCACCAGAAGGGCACCCCCCATGAGCACGCAGCCGCGCGGCCCCGTCGACTCCTCCCGCATCCCGCGCTACGCGGGCCCGGCGACCTTCGCCCGCCTGCCCCGCCTCGACGAGGTCGGCTCCGCCGACGTCGCCGTCGTCGGCGTGCCCTTCGACTCCGGCGTCTCCTACCGCCCCGGCGCCCGCTTCGGCGGCAACGCCATCCGCGAGGCCTCCCGCCTGCTGCGCCCCTACAACCCGGCCCAGGACGCCTCCCCCTTCGCCCTCGCGCAGGTCGCGGACGCCGGTGACATCGCGGTGAACCCCTTCAACATCAACGAGGCCGTCGAGACGGTCGAGGCCGCCGCCGACGAACTGCTCTCCTCCGGCTCCCGCCTGATGACCCTCGGCGGCGACCACACCATCGCCCTCCCGCTGCTGCGCTCCGTCGCGAAGAAGCACGGCCCGGTCGCGCTGCTGCACTTCGACGCCCACCTGGACACCTGGGACACCTACTTCGGCGCCGAGTACACCCACGGCACCCCGTTCCGCCGCGCCGTCGAGGAGGGCATCCTCGACACCGAGGCCCTCTCCCACGTCGGCACGCGCGGCCCGCTGTACGGCAAGCAGGACCTCGACGACGACGCCAAGATGGGCTTCGGCATCGTGACCTCGGCGGACGTCTACCGCCGCGGCGCCGACGAGATCGCCGACCAGCTGCGCCAGCGCATCGGCGACCGCCCGCTGTACATCTCCATCGACATCGACGTGCTCGACCCGGCCCACGCCCCCGGCACCGGCACGCCCGAGGCGGGCGGCATGACCTCCCGCGAGCTGCTGGAGATCATCCGCGGCCTGTCCTCCTGCAAGCTGGTTTCGGCCGACGTCGTCGAGGTCGCCCCGGCGTACGATCACGCGGAGATCACCTCGGTCGCGGCCTCGCACACCGCGTACGAGCTCACCACGATCATGAGCCGTCAGATCGCGGCGGCGAAGTAAGAAGGGCACCACACACCCGTGACGCACGACCACGACCTGGTACTCCGTCCCACCGAGGCCCAGAGGGCGGCCGCCCTGGCGCCGCCGCCGGGCCGCACGGGCGGGGACCTGGTCGTGGAGACGCTGCGCGGGCTCGGCGCGACCACCGTCTTCGGCCTGCCCGGTCAGCACGCGCTCGGCCTCTTCGACGCGGTCGGCCGCTCCGACCTGCGCCTGATCACCCTGCGTACGGAGAACAACGCGGGCTTCGCCGCCGACGCGTACGGCCGGCTCACCGGCGAGGCGGTCCCGCTGCTGCTGTCCACCGGGCCCGGGGCGCTGATGTCCCTGCCCGCCCTCGCCGAGGCGGCGGCCGCCTCGGCGCCGGTCCTCGCCCTCTCCTCCCAGGTCCCCACGGCGGGCCTGGGCGGAGGCCGGCGCGGCCACCTCCACGAGCTGCGGGACCAGGCGGCGTCCTTCCGCGACGTGGTGAAGTCCGTCCACACCGCCCGCACCCCCTCCCAGATCCCCTCCGTGATCGCCGAGGCCTGGGAGTCGGCGCTCACCGCCCCGCACGGCCCGGTCTGGGTGGAGATCCCCGAGGACGTACTGCGCGCCGAGACGGTGATCCCGCAGGTCACCGGCATGGACGCGACCCCGCACGAGCTGGCCCCGCGCCCCGAGCTCACCGCGCTGGCCGCGCACTGGCTGTCGAACGCCTCCCGCCCGGTGATCATCGCGGGCGGCGGGGTGATCCGCGCCGACGCCGCCGGCAAGCTCAGGCAGCTCGCGGAGCTCCTGAACGCCCCCGTGGTCACCACCTTCGGCGGCAAGGGCGCCTTCCCCTGGACCCACCCGCTCTCCCTCCAGTCCTGGCTGGAGGACCGCCACACGACCGACTTCCTGGAGGACGCGGACGTCCTGCTGGTGGTCGGCTCCGGCCTGGGCGAGCTGTCCTCGAACTACCACACGTTCTTCCCCACGGGCCGGGTCGTCCAGATCGAGGCGGACCTCGGCAAGCTGGAGTCCAACCACCCGGCCCTCGGCATCCACGCCGACGCCCGCCTCGCCCTCCAGGCCCTCCTGGAGACGGTGGAGCCCCGTCCGGACGAGGACGCCCCCGAGCGGGTCCGCGCGCTCCTCGCCGCGATCGAGGACCGCCTCGCCCAGCAGGACGTCACCCTCGAACGGGAGCTCCTGGCCTCCATCCGGCAGGCCCTCCCGCCCCGCTCCCCGTCCTTCTGGGACATGACGATCCTGTCCTACTGGGCCTGGTCCGCCTTCGACGCGAAGCACCCGAACACCATGCACTCGGCGCAGGGCGCGGGCGGCCTCGGCTACGCCTTCCCGGCGGCCCTGGGCGCGGCGGTCGCCGAGCCCGGCACCCCGGTCCTGGCGGTCTCCGGCGACGGCGGCGCCATGTACTCCGTCGCGGACCTCGCCACCGCCAGGCAGTACGACCTGGACGTCACCTGGCTGATCGTGGACGACGGCGGCTACGGCATCCTGCGCGAATACATGGGGGCCGCCTTCGACGGCCGCACCACGGCCACCGAACTGACCCGCCCGGACTTCGCCGCCCTGGCGGAGTCCTTCGGCGTCCCGGCCGCCACCACCACCCCGGACACCCTCCGCGAGGACCTCGCCCGCGCGCTCAAGACCCCGGGCCCCTCGGTCCTCGTCCTCCCCGCCACCCTCAGGATGTTCGCCCCGACGCACCTCTGAGCCCGTTGCCGCCTCCCGGACCCGTCCCTATGCTTCATATGGGACGGTGATAGGAGGCATATATGTCCAACCTCTACATGGAAGTGGATGACGAGGCCCTCGCGGAGGCGGCGGCCATACTCGGCACGAGGTCGAAGAAGGACACGGTCAACGCGGCCCTCCAGGAGGTCGCCCGCCGACACAAGCGCCTCGAAGCGCTCGAGCGGCTCGTGGAGATGGGTGAGCGGGGCGACTTCGACGTTCTCCTCGACAAGGCCGACTACCGTCAATGAGTCCCGTCACGTATCTGATCGACACCTCCGCGGTGGTGCGGATCCTGACCGACGCGGACGTGCGGAAGGTCTGGCGCGACCATCTCGCCGAGGGCGTGATCGGCATCTGCGAGGTGACGGAGCTGGAGATCCTCTTCTCGGCCCGCTCGCTCGCCGACCGCCTGGAGAAGGAAGCGCTGCTGGGCGAGCTCTTCAACCGGACGGCCATGCCCGACAGCGTCTACATCCGGGCCCGCGCGGTCCAGCGGCTGCTCACAGACCGGGGCGAGCACCGCAGCGCGGGCCCGGTCGATCTGCTCGTCGCGGCGACCGCCGAACTCACCGGCCTCACGCTGCTGCACTACGACAAGGACTTCGACACGATCGCACGGGCAACGGGCCAGCCCACCCGCTGGGCGGCCCGCCCCGGCGAGGCCAGGCCCTAAGGGCCCGTCCGCCGCCCCCGAGGTCCCCTGGACGGCCGAGGACCCCGAGCGCTCCCCGCACACCGGTGCGATCGTTGCGGTGGGATGAAATCCGCCGGTGGGGGCGTTGGGGGAGGCGGCAGGACAGGACCGACGGGGAGGCACCACGTGACGGCGGCGCAGGCTGGGGAGAAACAGGGCTGGGGCAGGCGGCTGGCCGCCTACAGCTGGCGGTACAAGGCCAACGTGCTCCTCGCGCTCGGGTCCTCCCTGGCGGGCATGGCCGTCATGGCCCTCGTCCCCCTCGTCACCCGGGTCATCATCGACGACGTCATCGGTGACGAGAGCAGGCCCATGGGGCCCTGGGCCGCCCTGCTCATAGGCGCCGCCCTGCTGGTCTACGTACTGACCTACATACGCAGGTACTACGGCGGACGCCTCGCCCTCGACGTGCAGCACGACCTGCGCACCGACATGTACGACGCCATCGCCCGCCTCGACGGGCGCCGGCAGGACGAGCTGTCCACCGGACAGGTCGTCGGCCGGGCCACGAGCGACCTCCAGCTGATCCAGGGCCTGCTCTTCATGCTGCCCATGACCATCGGGAACTTCCTGCTCTTCGGGATATCCCTCGGGATCATGCTGTGGCTGTCGCCGCTGCTCACCCTCGTCGCGCTGCTGATGGCCCCCGCCCTCTGGTTCATCGCCAAGCGCAGCCGCAGGAAGCTCTTCCCCGCCACCTGGTACGCCCAGGGCCAGGCCGCCGCCGTCGCCTCCGTCGTCGACGGCGCCGTGACCGGCGTACGGGTCGTCAAGGGCTTCGGGCAGGAGGAGCAGGAGACCGGCAAGCTCCGCGAGGCCGGCCGCCGGCTCTTCGGCGGCCGGATGCGCGCCATCCGGCTGAACTCCCGCTACACCCCCGCCCTCCAGGCCGTCCCCGCCCTCGGGCAGGTCGCCATGCTGGCCCTCGGCGGCTGGCTGGCCACCGACGGGCACATCACCCTCGGCACCTTCGTCGCCTTCTCCACCTACCTCGCCCAGCTGGTCGGCCCCGTCCGGATGCTCGCGATGGTGCTCACCGTCGGCCAGCAGGCCCAGGCCGGCGCTGAGCGGGTGTTCGAGCTCATCGACACCGAGCCGGTGATCCGCGAGGGGACGCGGGAGCTGCCCGCCGACGCGCCCGCCACCGTCGAGTTCGAGGACGTCCGCTTCGGGTACGAGCCCGGCCGTCCCGTCCTCGACGGCTTCTCCCTTTCCCTGGCCGAGGGCGAGACCGTCGCCCTCGTCGGCGCCTCCGGCAGCGGCAAGTCCACCGTCTCGCTGCTCCTGCCGCGCTTCTACGACGCCGACCGGGGCACGGTCCGAGTCGGCGGCCACGACGTGCGCGAGCTGACCTACGGCTCCCTGCGCGGCGCCATCGGCCTGGTCCCCGAGGACTCGTTCCTCTTCTCCGACACCATCCGCGCGAACATCGCCTACGGACACCCCGGGGCCGGCGAGGAGCAGATCCGCGCCGCCGCCCGCGCCGCCCAGGCCGAGGGGTTCATCGAGGCCCTTCCCGCCGGCTACGACACCAAGGTCGGCGAGCAGGGCCTGACCCTCTCCGGCGGCCAGCGCCAGCGCATCGCCCTCGCCCGCGCCATCCTCACCGACCCCCGCCTGCTGCTCCTGGACGACGCCACCTCCGCCGTCGACGCCCGCGTCGAGCACGAGATCCACGAGGCGCTGCGGGCCGTCATGGCCGGCCGCACCACCCTGCTGATCGCCCACCGCCGCTCCACGCTCGCGCTCGCCGACCGGATCGCCGTACTGGAGCACGGGCGGCTCGCCGACATCGGCACGCACGAGGAGCTGGAGCACCGCTCCGCGCTCTACCGGCGGCTGCTCACCGACCCCGAGGCCCTCGGCGCGCACTCGCCGCGCACCCCCGACGCGCCGTCGATGACGGAATTCGAGCGGGAGCTCAAGAAGGACATCGAGAAGGACATCGAGCTCGAAGCCGAGATCGACTCCGAGCCGGTGAGCGCCAAGCGCCGCGTCGCCGACGGGGTCACCCCCGAGCTGTGGCGGCGCCAGGACCAGGGCGACACCGACGCGATGCCGGGCGCCACCCCCGAACTGCTCGCCCAGGTGGCGGCCCTGCCGCCCGCCGACGACGAACCGCGGGTGGACGAGGCCCGGGCCGCGGCCGCCGAGGAGAGCTACGGCCTGCGCCGGCTGCTCTCCGGATTCTGGGCCCCGCTCGCCGTCAGCCTCGGCCTGGTCGCCCTCGACGCGGGCGCCGGCCTGCTGCTGCCCGTACTGATCCGGCACGGCATCGACCAGGGCGTGGAGAAGGCCGCCCTGGGCGCGGTGTGGGCGGCTTCCCTGCTCGCCCTCGCCGTGGTCGCCGGGCAGTGGGCCGCGCAGTTCGCCGAGACCCGGATGACCGGGCGGACCGGTGAGCGCGTGCTCTACTCGCTGCGCGTCAAGATCTTCGCCCAGCTCCAGCGCCTCGGCTTGGACTACTACGAGCGCGAACTCACCGGCAAGATCATGACCCGGATGACCACCGACGTGGACTCCCTGTCCAGCTTCCTTCAGACCGGGGTCGTCACCGCCGTCGTCTCCATCCTGACCTTCTTCGGCATCCTCGTCGCCCTGCTCGTCCTCGACGTCGGGCTCGCCCTGATCGTCTTCGCCACCCTGCCCGTGCTGGTCATCGGCACGGTCGTGTTCCGCCGCAGGTCGGTGGTCGCCTACGAGCTGGCGCGCGACCGCGTCAGCCTGGTCAACGCCGACCTCCAGGAGTCCGTGGCAGGCCTCCGGCTGGTGCAGGCCTTCCGCCGCCAGGACGCCGGCCGGGCCCGGTTCGCCGAGCGCAGCGACGCGTACCGGGACGCGCGGGTGCGCGGACAGTGGCTGATATCCGTCTACTTCCCCTTCGTGCAGCTGCTGTCCTCGGGCGCGGCGGCGGCCGTGCTGATCGTCGGCGCGGGCCGGGTCGAGGCGGGCACCCTCACCACCGGCGCCCTGGTGGCGTACCTGCTGTACATCGACCTGTTCTTCGCCCCCGTCCAGCAGCTCTCGCAGGTCTTCGACGGGTACCAGCAGGCCACCGTCTCCCTCGGCCGGATCCAGGACCTGCTGCGCGAGCCCACCACCACCCCGCGTCCGGCCGACCCCCGCGAGGTCGGCGCGCTGCGCGGCGAGATCGCCTTCGAGGGCGTGCGCTTCCAGTACGGCACGGCCGAGGAGCGCGGGGAGAAGGGCGAGGCGCTGGCCGGGATCAGCCTGCGGATACCCGCCGGTCAGACCGTCGCCTTCGTCGGCGAGACCGGGGCGGGCAAGTCCACGCTGGTCAAGATGGTGGCCCGGTTCTACGACCCGACCTCCGGCCGGGTCACCGCCGACGGCACCGACCTGAGGGAGCTGGACCTGACGGCGTACCGCCACCGGCTGGGGGTCGTCCCCCAGGAGCCGTACCTCTTCCCGGGGACGGTCCGCGACGCCATCGCCTACGGCCGGCCCGGCGCGAGCGACGCCGAGGTGGAGGCCGCCGCCCGCGCGGTCGGCGCCCACGACATGATCGCCACCCTCGACGGCGGCTACCTGCACGCCGTCACCGAGCGCGGCCGCAACCTCTCCGCGGGCCAGCGCCAGCTGATCGCACTGGCCCGCGCCGAGCTGGTCGACCCGGACGTGCTGCTGCTCGACGAGGCCACCGCGGCCCTGGACCTGGCCACCGAGGCGCAGGTCAACCGGGCCACCGAGCGGCTCGCGGGCAAGCGCACCACCCTGGTGGTGGCCCACCGGCTGACCACGGCCGCCCGGGCCGACCGGGTGGTGGTCATGGACCGGGGCCGGGTCGTGGAGGACGGGAGCCACGCCGAACTGCTGGCCCGGGGCGGGCGGTACGCGGTGCTGTGGCGGACCTTCGCCGGGGAGGACGAGGCGGCCGCGGCCGCGTAGCCGGCCGGTCCGAGGGGCGTCCCGGGGTCAGAGCTCGCCGAAGAGCAGGTTCCCCGGGGCGTCCTCGTCGTCACCGGTGTAGTACTCGCGCACGGCGTCGAGGAGTTCCTCGACCGACAGGTAGCCGTCGTGGTTCTTGTCGATCCGCGCGAAGAGGGTGTCCGCGTCGGCGGGCTCCAGCCGGGTGTCGAAGGCCAGCTGCGCCTTGTGGAACTCGTCGGGGCTGATGTGCCCGTCGCCGTTGGTGTCGACGACGGTGAGGATCGCCTTCATCATCGGCCGGAAGGACTTCTCGTACGCCGGGCCGCCGTCCTTGTAGAGGCGGGTCATTCCGTCCCGGTACTGACCGGGGGTCAGCTTCTGGTCCTGGCCGACGCCGAGCTCGTTGAAGAGGTCCACCCAGAAGTCGGTGAGGCCGCGGAACACCTCGGTCGCCTTGGGGGAGTCGGCGGGCTCCGACAGCGCGGTCAGCAGCCGGGACCCGAGCGCGATCATGTCCTTCTCGTCGATCACGCCGTTGGAGTCGGCGTCCAGGTGCGCGAACGCGCGCTCCAGCTTGCGGTCGAGCAGATCGGTCGTCATGTCGGCTGCCTTTCACGGCTACGTTGGGCGTTCGGTCGATCGCCTAGAGTAGTGCAACCTTCCGGTGCGGCTGAGCGTCGTACGTGAGTACGTGTTACGTACGACCGATCGGGGGGCCAGGAATGAGGCAGGGCCGCGAGGGGCGACGGCGGGTCGTGTCCCTGGGGGTGTTCGGGGGTGCGCTGTGGCTCGCGCTCGGCGGGGTCGTCGCGGCCGCGCCCGAGGCGCTGGCGGCGACCGGCGGCTGTCCCGGACAGCTCGTCAGGACGCTGCCCCTGCCGGGCGCCGAGGTGCGCGTGTACAAGAGCCGGACCCAGGTCTGCGCCGTGAACGTCGCCCTGAACCCGGGGGAGCGCCGCCACATGGCGGTGAGCGTTCAGCCGCGCGGCGGGGTCCCGGTGGGCGATGCGGGGCAATTCGCCCGGTACGCGGGCCCCGTCACCGTGGGCGTGATCAACCGGTGTGTGTATGTAAGGGGTGAAGTGGCGGCCGGATCCGTGGATTCCGGCTGGATCCTGTGCTGAGGGCGCGTCCCAACTGGGGCTGTTCACGAGCAGGTTGACCCCGCTAGGTTCACGGGCGACCACAGTGAACTCAAGGGGAGGGTGAATGCGCAACACGCTCGGCCGACTGCTGCCCGTCGCGGTGCTGATCGGCACCATGGGCACGGCCGGCTTCACGGCTCAGACGGCCACCGCCGCAGAGCCGGCCGCCGCCGCGCAGGCCGCCACCGCCGGACAGGGCTCCGCAGCGGACATCAAGGACCAGATCCTCGCGATCCCGGGCGTGAGCCTGATCGAGGAGAAGCCGTACCCCGGCTACCGGTTCTTCGTACTGAACTACGAGCAGCCGGTCGACCACCGGCAGCCGTGGAAGGGCACCTTCAAGCAGCGCGTCACCCTGCTGCACAAGGACGTCTCCCGGCCCACGGTGTTCTTCACCTCCGGCTACAACGTGAACACCAACCCGCGCCGCTCGGAGCCGACGACCATAATCGACGGCAACCAGCTGTCGATGGAGTATCGATTCTTCAACCCGTCCCGCCCCGACCCGGCGGACTGGTCGAAGCTGGACATCTGGCAGGCCGCCAGCGACCAGCACCGCCTGTTCACCGCCTTCAAGAAGCTCTACCCCAAGAACTGGCTCGCCACGGGCGGCAGCAAGGGCGGCATGACGGCGACCTACTTCGAGCGCTTCTACCCGCGCGACATGGACGGGGTCGTCGCCTACGTGGCGCCCAACGACGTCGTCAACAAGGAGGACTCGGCCTACGACCGGTTCTTCAACAAGGTCGGCACCAAGGAGTGCCGTGACAAGCTCAACGCGGTCCAGCGCGAGGCCCTGATCCGCCGCGAGCCGCTGGAGGCCAAGTACACGGCCGCTGCTGCCGAGAACGGCTGGACCTTCAACACCGTCGGCAGCCTCGACAAGGCCTTCGAAGCCGTCGTCCTCGACTACACCTGGGCCTTCTGGCAGTACAGCCTGCTCGCCGACTGCGCGGCGATCCCGGACGCCAAGACCGCCACCGACCAGCAGATCTGGGACACGGTCGACGCGATCTCCGGCTTCTCGGCCTACGCCGACCAGGGCCTGGACACGTACACGCCGTACTACTACCAGGCCGGCACGCAGCTCGGCTCGCCCGACATCACGCAGCCGCACCTCAAGGGCCTGAGCCGCTACGGCTACCAGCCGCCGCGCAACTTCGTGCCGCGCGACATCCCCATGACCTTCCAGCCGGCGGCCATGGCGGACATCGACCACTGGGTCCGCAACAACGCCAACCAGATGCTGTTCGTGTACGGACAGAACGACCCGTGGGGCGCCGAGCCCTTCCGTCTCGGGTACGGGGTGCGCGACAGCCACGTGATGACCGCGCCGGGCGCCAACCACGGGGCCAACGTCGCCAAGCTCCAGGACGGCGAGAAGGCCCTCGCGACCGCGAAGATCCTCCAGTGGGCCGGCGTGGCCCCCGCCGCGAACGTGTTCAGCCGGGAAGGGGCCGCCCCGCAGGCGGCGCCGCTCGCCGCGCCGGACCCGCAGCTCGACCAGACCGACCTGCGCCGCGAGTCGCTGCGGCGCTGACGGTCCCGGCCGGGCCACGGGCTGGTACGCGTACCTCCGGTACACGCACCCGCGGTACTTCAGTACGACAGCCCGTGGCCCAGCGGGTAGCGGCCCGGGACGGGCACGGGGAGGCGGCCCGACGGCCGGCTCGCCCCCGTCAGCACCCGGGCCGCCGCCCGCATCTCCACGTCCGTCCAGGTGTACGTGGCCAGCTCGGCCGCGCACCGCGGCAGCCGGGCCGGGTCGTACGGATTGCGCACCGCCACCAGCACCACCGGGACGCCCGTCGCGACCAGCTCCGCCACCAGCGTGCGCTGCGGACTCTCCCCCTCCGGGACGTTGTACGTGCACACCAGCACCGCCGCGTGCCCCGGCGCGGCCGTCGGCGCCCGCTCGGGCGGGAGCGCCTGCGCCCGGCAGCCCAGGGCGGTCAGCTCCCGCGCCAGGACCGCCGTCGGGGGGCCCGTGGTGCCCGTGGGGGAGACCGGGTCGGTACCCGTCACCAGCAGCCGCGGCCCGGCCGACGCGTCCAGCGGCAGCAGCCCGTCCGGGTTGGCCAGCAGGGTGGTCGTCCCGGCCGCGACCGCGTCGGCGGCCGCCAGGTGCCCCTGCGTCCCCACCGCCGCGTCCACCCGCGCGTCGGAGGTGTACGGGTCCTCGAACAGACCCCGGCGGGCCTTCAGCGCCAGGATCCGCAGCACCGATTCCTCGATCCGGGCGCGCGACAGCTCGCCCGACTCCACCGCCGCCAGCACGCTGCGGTACGCCAGCCCCAGGTCGGGCGCGTTCAGCAGCAGGTCGCAGCCCGCCTTCAGGGCCAGTACCGGCACCCGGTCGTCCCCGTACTCCTGCCGGACCCCGGCCATGTCGAGGGCGTCGGTGACCACCACCCCGCCGAAGCCCAGCTGTTCGCGCAGGACGCCGGTCACGATGGGCCGCGAGAGGGTCGCCGGGTCCTCCGAGGGGTCGAGGGCGGGGAAGACGATGTGCGCCGTCATGATCACGTCCACACCCGCGCGCACCGCCGCCCGGAACGGCGGCGCGTCCAGCCGCTCCCACTCGGCGCGGGTGTGCCGCATCACCGGCAGCCCGACGTGGCTGTCCGTCTCGGTGTCCCCGTGCCCCGGGAAGTGCTTCGCCGCGGCCGCCACCCCCGCCGACTGGTAGCCGCGCACCTGGGCGGCGGCCAGGGCCGCGACCGCGCCCGGGTCGGAGCCGAAGGAGCGTACCCCGATCACCGGATTGGCCGGGTTCACGTTCACGTCGGCCACCGGCGCCCAGTCCTGCCGGATGCCCAGCGCCGCCAGCTCGGTCCCCGCCACCCGCGCCGCCCGGCGGGCCGCCTCGGCGGAGCCGGCCGCGCCGAGTGCCATCGCCCCGGGCAGCAGCGTCGCGGGCCGGCCGATCCGGGCGACGGCCCCGTGCTCCTGGTCCACGGACAGCAGCAGCGGGATCCCCGCCCCGGAGTCGGCCGCGGCCCGCTGGAGCCCGTTGGACAGGGCGGCGATCTGGTGCGGGGCGCGCGTGTTGTGGGCCCACGCGAAGTAGACGACCCCGCCCAGGTGGTAGCGGGCCACCAGCTCGGCGGCGGTGCGCACCCCGAAGTGCTTCAGGTTCAGCTCGGCGTCCGCCGGCTCGGGGTCCGTCGCGGAATGCCCGTAGGCCCGGGACACGAACAACTGCCCCACCAGCTCGGGCAGCCCCAGCCCGGCGACCAGCGCCCGCAGCCGCTCCCGGTCCGGCGTGCGGCCCGGCGGCCGGGAGTCGTCCGGGGTACTGGAAACGGCGGTGGAGGCCACGGTGGAGGCGGCACCGGCGGCCGTGACGGCGGCCATGGCGGCGGCGGCGAGCAGAGCCCGGCGTGAGGCGTGGTTCGGCACCCACGGGACCCTACTGCGGCACCCGGCCGGTCGCCTGACGGACACTCGGGAATGGCCCGTAAGTGACGGCGTCCTGAGCCGGGTGGCAGGACGTCCCCCTGCTGCCGGGGCGGGACGGCCGTCCCCTACGCCGCCCAGTGCTCCTGGAGGGTCCGTACCGCCTCGGTGATCGCGGGGCGGCGGGCCGCGCCCGTCCGCCACAGGGCGTACAGCCTGCGGACCGGGCCCGGTTCCAGCGGTACCGCCACCGCGCCCGGCGGCAGCGCGCCGGTGCCCAGCCGGGGGACCACGGCGATGCCGAGGCCGGCCGCGACCAGGGCGACGACCGTGTGGTTCTCCTCGGCGGTGTGGGCGATGTCCGGCTCGAACCCGGCCGCGCGCATCGTCCGCACCAGCCAGTCGTGGCAGACCCGGCCGGGCGGCTGGCACACCCACCGCTGGCCCCCGAGGTCCGCCCGGCGCACCACCCGCCGGGCGGTGAAGGGGTGCCCGGCCGGGACCACCAGGTCGCAGCGGTCGTCCCCGATGACCGCCTGCTCCACACCCTCGGGGGCGGGCAGCGGGGCGATGTCCCAGTCGTGGGCCACCGCCAGGTCGGTGACGCCCCGGGCGACCAGGTCCACCGAGAGGTGGGGGTCCACCTCCGTGAGGCGTACGTCCAGCGCGGGATGCCGGCGCGCCAGGTCGGCCAGCACGCCCGGCAGCAGCCCGCGCGCCGCCGAGGCGAAGGCGGCCACCGTCAGCAGCCCGCTCGGGCGGCCGCGCCGTTCCTCCAGGGTGGTCTCGGCCCGCTCCACGATCGCCAGCAGCTCCCGGGCGGTGTCGGCGAGGTGCCGGGCCTCCTCGGTGAGCGCGACCCCGCGCCCGCGCCGCTCCAGCAGCGTGGTGCGCGTCTCCCGCTCCAGTTTGGCGATCTGCTGCGAGACCGCGGAGGGGGTGTAGCCGAGGGCGGCCGCCGCGCCCGCGACCGAACCGTGGACGGAGACGGCGTGCAGGGCGCGCAGCCGGGACAGGTCGAGCATCCGCCAATCGTAAGCACTGCTTCATCCATCCCGGTAGTGATCCGCGCTGGTGCTACATGGTGGTGGCGCCGATGCTCGGAGCATGCGTCCCGTACACACCGCACTCGCCGTACTCGTCGCCGCCGTCTGGGGGTTCAACTTCGTCGTCATCGAGATCGGCCTCGGACACTTCCCGCCGCTGCTGCTGTCCGCCCTTCGCTTCCTCGTCGCCGCGCTGCCCGCGGTGTTCTTCGTGGGGCGCCCCAAGGTCGCCTGGAAGTGGGTCATCGGGGTCGGAGTGGCCCTCGGCATCGCCAAGTTCGGGCTGCTGTTCACCGGGATGGCCGCCGGGATGCCGGCCGGGCTGTCCTCGCTCGTGCTCCAGGTCCAGGCCGTGTTCACCGCCGCCCTCGCCGCCCTCGTACTGCGCGAACGGCCCGGCCGGATACGGCTGCTGGGGATGGCCGTGGCGCTGGCGGGGATCGCGGTCGCCGCCGTGGACCGGGGCCTGTCCGGGCCCGTCACCGGCTTCGTGCTGGTCGTCGCGGCCGCCGCCTGCTGGGGCGTGTCCAACGTGCTCACCCGCAAGGCCGCCCCGGCCGACGCCATGAACTTCCAGGTGTGGGTGTGCGTCGTGCCGGTGGTCCCGCTGTTCGCGCTGTCGCTGCTGCTGGAGGGGCCCGAGCGGGACCTGGCCGCGCTGCGCGCCCTGGACTGGTCCGGAGTGGCGGTCATCGGCTACGTCGCCTGGGTGTCCACCGTGTTCGGCTTCGGCGCCTGGACCTGGCTGCTGCGCCGCTACCCGGCCTCGGCCGTGGCGCCGTTCTCGCTGCTGGTGCCGGTGTTCGGGATGTCCTCGGCCGCCCTGGTGCTGGGGGAGTCCGTCTCGGGGCTGCGCTGGCTCGCGGCGGTGCTGCTGGTCGGCGGCGTGGGCCTGACCTCGCTGGCCCCCGCGCGCACGGAGGACCGTACGGCCGGGGTCAGCGCGGTGAGTCCTCGCGCAGCGGCAGCCGCCAGTCCTGCCCCGTGAGGGAGACCCCGTACGAGCGGTGCGGGCGCTCGGCGACCAGGGTGAAGCCGGCCCGCTCGTAGAGGGAACGGGCCGAGGTCAGCACGTCGTTGGTCCACAGCACCAGCTCGCGGTAGCCCGCCGAACGGGCGAAGGCGACGACGGTGTCGACCAGCAGGGTGCCCACCCCGAGCCCGCGCCCGGCCGGCTCCACGAGCAGCAGCCGCAGCCGGGCCGTGCCGGGCGTACCGTCCTCGCGCACGCACATCACCGAGCCGACCGGCTCGCCCTTGTGCTCGGCGATCCAGACCCGCTCCAGATGGGGATCGTGGTCCTCGGCGAAGTCCGCGACGATACGGGCCACCAGGCCCTCGAACTCCTGGTTCCAGCCGTACTCGGCGGCGTAGAGCGCGCCGTGCCGCTGCACGATCCAGCCCAGTTCGCCGGGCCCGGGATCCCGCAGCCGCACCGCCGCGCCGGAAGTCCTCATGGCTGCCGAGGATAGCGCGGGGGCGGCCCGCCGGGCGGGGCTACTTCTTGCCGCCGCCCAGGATCTGGCCCAGCAGGTCGCCGAGGCCGGGGTCGCCGGCGGGGGTGCCGGAGCCGGGGGCCCCGGCGGCGGGGTTCCGCTTGCCGGCGGCGGCGCGCTTGGCGAAGACGGCCATCAGGACCGGGATCAGCAGCTCGATGACGCGCATGACGGTCGGGGCGGGGATGCCGGTCTTCTTCGAGACGGCGTTGGCCACGGGCTTGCCGACCTTCGCGAGCACCCCGGCCATCATCCCGCCGCCGAGCAGGCCGCCGAGGCCGCCGCCGAGGGTGGCCACGCCCTGGAGGGGGGTCTCGGAGGCCTCGGCGACGGCCTGGCGGACCTCGTCGTCGTCGGCGTCGGCCTTCTCCTGGAGGCCGCCGGCCATCGCGCCGACGGTCTCCGTGACCGCCGTGCGGGCGCCGTCGGCGTCGGTGCCGAGCAGGGTGGCGATCTCCTGGAGCCGGCCATCGCCCAGTTCGCCCAGTACGTCGTCCTCGAAAGAAGAGTCGCTCATGCCGGAAACGCTACTTGTGCGGCGATTTGACGGCACCTCGGAGTACTCCCCGGGTGGCTGAATGTAACGGAAAGGTAAAGCTGTGATTCCGCATGCAACCCTCCGGGCGGCACGCGGGTCGTATGTTGCGTCGGGACTTCCGGGTGGGGATCCGGGGGGATCGGGAAGTCCGACGAGGGAGGGGTAACCGTGAGGGGGTCCGGCCGTGAGGCCGGACCCCCTTTCGTTTCCCGGGGCCGCTTTCGCCCCCGCCGCCGGACCGTTGTCCACAGGCCCCGCCGCCCTGTCGGCGGCGGACGGTAGCTTCGTGCCATGGCGAACAACGGGGCTGTGCAACTGGCGGTGGTCGAGGGGGTGCTGGAGCGCATCACCTACGCCAACGAGGAGAGCGGGTACACGGTCGCGCGGGTCGACAC
Source organism: Streptomyces sp. NPDC043896 (assembly GCF_056435605.1). NCBI lineage: Bacteria > Bacillati > Actinomycetota > Actinomycetes > Kitasatosporales > Streptomycetaceae > Streptomyces > Streptomyces sp. NPDC043896. The sequence goes on along the minus strand of NZ_JBWKEE010000011.1, from coordinate 66,801 downwards.
CGGCCGGGGCGCCGGGGACCTGCTGACGGTCGTCGGCTCGCTCCTCGGCGCCCAGCCCGGCGAATCCCTGCGCATGGAGGGCCGCTGGGGCTCGCACCCCCAGTACGGCAGGCAGTTCAGCGTCGAGAACTACTCGACGGTCCTGCCCGCCACCATCCAGGGCATCCGCCGCTACCTCGGCTCCGGCCTCATCAAGGGCATCGGCCCGAGGATCGCCGACCGCATCGTCGAGCACTTCGGCCTCGACACCCTCGACGTCATCGAGGGGGAGCCGAAGCGGCTCATCGAGGTCCCCGGCCTCGGCCCCAAGCGGACGAAGCTGATCGGCGCCGCCTGGGAGGAGCAGAAGGCCATCAAGGAGGTCATGGTCTTCCTCCAGGGCGTCGGCGTCTCCACCTCCATCGCGGTGCGCATCTACAAGAAGTACGGCGACGCCTCCATCTCGGTGGTCAGGAACCAGCCGTACCGGCTCGCCGCCGACGTCTGGGGCATCGGCTTCCTCACCGCCGACCGGATCGCCCAGGCCGTCGGCATCCCGCACGACAGCCCCGAGCGGGTCAAGGCGGGCCTCCAGTACGCCCTGTCGCAGTCCACCGACCAGGGGCACTGCTTCCTCCCCGAGGAGCGGCTCATCGCCGACGGGGTCAAGCTGCTCCAGGTGGACACCGGGCTGGTGATCGAGTGCCTGGCCGAGCTCGCCGCCGATCCCGAAGGGGTCGTACGGGAGCCCGTGCCCGACCCCCAGGGCGGCCCGGACCCGCTGACGGCGGTGTACCTGGTCCCCTTCCACCGGGCCGAGCTGTCGCTGGTGGGCCAGGTCCGCCGGCTGCTGAACGCCGAGGAGGACCGGATGCCCGGCTTCCAGGACGTGGACTGGGACAAGGCCCTCGGCTGGCTCGCCGGGCGCACCGGGGCCAGCCTCGCCCCCGAACAGCGGGACGCGGTCAAGCTGGCCCTCACCCGCCGGGTGGCCGTGCTCACGGGCGGGCCCGGCTGCGGGAAGTCGTTCACCGTGCGCTCCATCGTGGAGCTGGCCCGGGCGAAGAAGGCCAAGGTGGTGCTCGCCGCCCCCACCGGACGCGCGGCGAAGCGGCTGTCCGAGCTGACGGGGGCCGATGCCTCCACCGTGCACCGGCTGCTGGAGCTCAAGCCCGGCGGGGACGCGGCGTACGACCGGGACCGGCCGCTCGACGCCGACCTGGTCGTGGTCGACGAGGCCTCGATGCTGGACCTGCTCCTCGCCAACAAGCTCGTCAAGGCGGTGGCCCCCGGGGCGCACCTGCTGCTGGTCGGCGATGTGGACCAGCTGCCCTCGGTCGGCGCCGGCGAGGTGCTGCGGGACCTGCTGGCGGAGGGCGGCCCGGTGCCCGCCGTCCGGCTGACCCGGATCTTCCGCCAGGCCCAGCAGTCGGGCGTGGTCACCAACGCGCACCGGATCAACACCGGGGTCCCGCCCATCACGGACGGCCTCCCGGACTTCTTCCTCTTCCCGGAGGAGGACACGGAGGCCGCCGGGATCCTCGCCGTGGACGTGGCGGCCCGCCGGATCCCGGCCCGGTTCGGCCTCGACCCGCGCCGGGACGTCCAGGTGCTCGCCCCCATGCACCGGGGCCCGGCCGGCGCGGGCAACCTCAACGGCCTCCTCCAGCAGGCGATCACCCCCGCCCGGCCGGACCTGCCCGAGAAGCGGTTCGGCGGCCGGGTCTTCCGGGTGGGCGACAAGGTCACCCAGATCCGCAACAACTACGAGAAGGGCGCCAACGGCGTCTTCAACGGCACCGTCGGCGTGGTCACCGCCCTCGACGCGGACGAGCAGCGCTTGACGGTCCGTACAGAGGAGGACGAGGAGGTGGCGTACGAGTTCGCGGAGCTCGACGAGCTGGCGCACGCCTACGCCGTCACCATCCACCGTTCCCAGGGGAGTGAATATCCGGCGGTCGTGATCCCCGTCACCACGGGGGCTTGGATGATGCTCCAGCGGAATCTGCTCTACACGGCCGTGACCAGGGCGAAGAAACTGGTCGTCCTGGTCGGGTCCCGCAAGGCCCTCGGTCAGGCGGTGCGTACCGTTTCCGCAGGCAGGAGGTACACCGCGGTCGCCTCACGACTCGCCGGCCGGGTCTCGGTGGGAAACATCACCTAGATGATCGATCATTTGGGGTTCCGACAACCGGCGCGGAGGGGGCAGGATGAGCAGGTTGACGGCACTCAGTGCCGTCAAAGAGACCAAAGGCCGACCCCGAGTGCACTCTCCTGCGCCAAATGGGGGAAGGTAGAGGCAGTCAGGGCACCTCGAAGAAGAGGCACTACGTCGGTGAGGGATGACGTGAGCGACAACTCTGTAGTACTCCGGTACGCGGACGGTGAATACACCTACCCGGTGGTCGAAAGCACCGTCGGTGACCAGGGCTTCGACATCTCGAAGCTCCGGGCCCAGACCGGGCTCGTCACGCTGGACAGTGGCTACGGCAACACCGCCGCCTACAAGTCGGCGATCACCTACCTCGACGGTGAGCAGGGCATCCTGCGCTACCGCGGCTACCCGATCGAGCAGCTGGCGGAGCGCTCGACCTTCATCGAGGTCGCCTACCTGCTGATCAACGGTGAGCTGCCGACCGTCGACCAGCTCGCGTCGTTCCGCAACGAGATCACCCAGCACACGCTGCTGCACGAGGACGTGAAGCGGTTCTACGACGGCTTCCCGCGCGACGCCCACCCGATGGCCATGCTGTCGTCCGTGGTCAGCGCGCTGTCGACGTTCTACCAGGACAGCCACAACCCGTTCGACGAGAAGCAGCGCCACCTCTCGACGATCCGCCTGCTGGCCAAGCTGCCGACGATCGCCGCGTACGCGTACAAGAAGTCGGTCGGCCACCCGGTGGTCTACCCGCGCAACGACCTCGGCTACGTCGAGAACTTCCTGCGCATGACGTTCTCCGTGCCGGCCCAGGAGTACGACCTGGACCCGGTCGTGGTCTCCGCGCTCGACAAGCTGCTGATCCTGCACGCGGACCACGAGCAGAACTGCTCGACCTCCACCGTGCGCCTGGTCGGCTCCTCGCAGGCGAACATGTTCGCCTCGATCTCCGCCGGCATCTCGGCCCTGTGGGGTCCGCTGCACGGTGGCGCCAACCAGTCCGTCCTGGAGATGCTGGAAGGCATCAAGAACGACGGCGGCGACGTCGACGCCTTCATCCGCAAGGTGAAGAACAAGGAGGACGGCGTCCGCCTGATGGGCTTCGGGCACCGCGTCTACAAGAGCTTCGACCCCCGGGCGAAGATCATCAAGGCGGCGGCGCACGACGTGCTCTCGGCGCTCGGCAAGAGCGACGAGCTGCTGGACATCGCGCTCAAGCTGGAGGAGCACGCGCTGGCCGACGAGTACTTCGTCGCCCGCAACCTCTACCCGAACGTGGACTTCTACACCGGTCTGATCTACCGGGCCATGGGCTTCCCGACCGAGATGTTCACCGTGCTCTTCGCGCTCGGCCGCCTTCCCGGCTGGATCGCCCAGTGGCACGAGATGATCAAGGAGCCCGGCTCCCGCATCGGCCGCCCGCGCCAGATCTACACCGGCGAGGTCCTGCGCGACTTCGTCCCGGTCGAGGCCCGCTAGGTCCTTCCGGCCGCTCCGGTCATACGGAAAGCGCCCCGCCGTCGATCCCCCCACGGGTCGACGGTCGGGGCGCTTCCCTTTCCCCGGCGGCGGATTCCCCCCACGGGATCCGCGCCGGGGCGTCGGTGTGTGCCGGGACCCGTTCGGGTCGGGTGGGCCGCTCAAAGCTTCCCGAGGGCACGCGTCCCGGCCGGCGGATGCCCGGACGTCCCCCAAAGACCTCCGTGAAACGTCCCCCAAGACGTTTCCGGCATCGCCCCATTAGACCTGTGCCGACCCCGGATGGTTACGTTGGGGTCACTGTGATCTGCGTCTCCAGTGAAGAACCTGTGGAGGGAACGCGGAGGAGGGTCCCCTACCGGAACGAGCGCAGGCGCAGGCTGTTGGTCACCACGAAGACCGAGGAGAAGGCCATGGCGGCCCCCGCGATCATCGGGTTGAGCAGCCCCGCGGCGGCCAGCGGGAGCGCCGCCACGTTGTAGCCGAAGGCCCAGAACAGGTTGCCCTTGATGGTGGCCAGGGTCCGCCGGGAGAGCCGGATCGCGTCCGCCGCCACCCGCAGGTCGCCGCGTACGAGGGTCAGGTCGCCGGCCTCGATGGCCGCGTCCGTACCGGTGCCCATGGCCAGCCCCAGGTCGGCCTGGGCGAGTGCGGCCGCGTCGTTGACCCCGTCGCCGACCATGGCGACCGTACGGCCCTCCGCCTGGAGCCGGCGGACCACGTCCACCTTGTCCCGCGGGAGCACCTCGGCGATCACCTCGCCGATGCCCACCTCCCGGGCCACGGTCCCGGCCACGGCCCTGTTGTCACCGGTCAGCAGCACCGGGGTGAGGCCGAGCGCCCGCAGCCGGGCCACGGCCTCGGCGCTGGTCTCCTTGACCGCGTCGGCCACGGTCAGCACGCCCCGGGCCGCGCCGTCCCAGGCGACCAGCACCGCGGTGGCGCCCGCCGCCTCGGCCCCGGCCTTCGCGGCGGCCAGCGGGGCGGGCAGCGGGACCGCCCGGCCGGCGAGCAGCCGCTCGCGCCCCACCAGGACCTCGCGGCCCTCGACGGTGCCGCGCACGCCCAGGCCGGCGACGCTCTCGAAGGAGGCGGGCACCGGCAGTTCCCCGGCCTTCTCGGCGGCGCCGGTGGCGATCGCCCGCGCGACCGGGTGTTCGGAGGCGTGCTCCAGCGCGCCGGCGAGCCGCAGCAGCTCCTGCTCGTCGACGCCCTCGGCGGGGTGGACCCCGGAGAGGGTCATCCGGCCGGTGGTGACCGTGCCGGTCTTGTCGAGCACGACCGTGTCGACGCGCCGCGTGGACTCCAGCACCTCGGGCCCCTTGATCAGGATGCCCAGCTGCGCGCCCCGGCCGGTGCCGACCATCAGGGCGGTCGGCGTGGCCAGACCCAGGGCGCAGGGGCAGGCGATGATCAGGACCGCCACGGCGGCGGTGAAGGCGGCGGTGGCGTCGTCGGTGAGGAGCAGCCAGGTGACCCAGGTGCCGAGGGCGAGGAGCAGGACGACGGGCACGAACACGGCCGAGATCCGGTCGGCGAGGCGCTGCACCTCGGCCTTGCCGCTCTGGGCCTCCTCGACCATGCGGGCCATCCGGGCGAGCTGGGTGTCGGCCCCGATCCGGGTGGCCTCCACGACGAGCCGGCCGGAGGTGTTGACGGTGGCGCCGGTGACCGCGTCCCCGACGGTGACGTCCACCGGGACGGACTCGCCGGTCAGCATGGAGGCGTCCACGGCGGAGGAGCCCTCGGTGACCGTGCCGTCGGTGGCGATCTTCTCCCCGGGGCGGACCACGAACCGGTCGCCGACCGCGAGCGCGCCGACCGGGATCCGCGCCTCGCGGCCGTCGCGCAGCACGGCCACGTCCTTGGCGCCCAGCTCCAGCAGCGCCCGCAGGGCGGCGCCGGCCTTCCGCTTGGAGCGGGCCTCCAGGTAGCGGCCGAGCAGGATGAAGGTGACGACGCCCGCCGCGACCTCCAGGTAGAGCGCGGAGGAGCCGTCGGTGCGGCTGACGGTGAGGTCGAATCCGTGCCGCATCCCGGTCATGCCGGCGTGGCCGAAGAACAGGGCCCACAGGGACCAGGCGTAGGCGGCCAGCGTGCCGACCGAGACCAGGGTGTCCATGGTGGCGGCGCCGTGCCGCAGGTTGGTCCAGGCGGCCCGGTGGAAGGGCAGGGCGCCCCACACGGCCACGGGCGAGGCCAGGGTGAGGCAGAGCCACTGCCAGTTGTCGAACTGGAGGGCGGGGACCATCGAGAGCAGGACGACGGGCAGGGCCAGGGCGGCGGAGACGAGCAGCCGCTGCCGGAGCGCGGCGAGCTCGGGGTCGCGTACGGCCGGGGCCTCCCCCGTGCCCGCCGCGGCGTCCGCTTCGGGCTCGGGTGCCGGCGGCGGGGGCTCCTCGGCGGTGTAGCCCGTCCTGACCACGGTCGCGATCAGGTCGGCCACCTCGACCCCGGCGTCGTAGGAGACCCGGGCCTTCTCGGTGGCGTAGTTCACCGTGGCGCTGACGCCGTCCATCCGGTTGAGCTTCTTCTCGATGCGGGCCGCGCACGAGGCGCAGGTCATGCCGCCGATCGTCAGTTCGACCTCGGAGACGGCGGCGCCCGCTATGGGCCCGTCGTGCACTGTGCTGCTGCTCATCTTCCCGCTCCAGGGGGAGGGCCGGGCCGTACGGTCCAGTGCGAGCTGGCGGGTGCGGCCCGGCGGGTACTGCGGTGGCGAGGGGTGCGGGGGCTCAGGCCGCCACGCCGGCGAGCTCGTACCCGGCCTCGTCCACGGCGGCGCGTACGTCGGCCTCGGAGAGCGGGTCCCGGGACTCCACGGTGACCTCGCCGGTGGCGGCGACGGCCTTGACCGAGGTCACGCCCGGCAGGGCGGACAGCTCGGCGGTCACGGCGCCCTCGCAGTGCCCGCAGGTCATCCCGGTGACCTTGTACACGGTTACCGTCACGGCGGTCATGTCGTTCTCCTCTGTCGGGGGATGTCTCTCGTATCAGACTATACCCCTAGGGGGTATTGACCGTTCATTGAGCGGGATTCCGGCGGTCTCCGGCCGGTCTCCGGCCGATCCTCCTCCGCCCTCCGGTGGACGGGGCGGCCGGGGCGCAGGTAAATGACGCTCATGTCCCATTCTGTGACGCTCGTCCTCATCATGGCCGCCGCGGTGCTCGCGCCCCTGCTCGCCTACGGGGTGGCGCGCCGGCTGCCCGTTCCGCTGGTGATCTTCGAGATCCTGCTGGGCATCCTCATCGGGCCCGACGTGCTCGGATGGGCGAACACCGGCGAGGTGATCGACGTACTCAGCCAGCTGGGCCTGGCCATGCTGATCTTCCTGGCCGGGTACGAGATCCGGTTCGACCAGGTCAGGGGCGACACCCTGCGCCGGTCCGTCTGGGCCTGGCTGGCCGCCCTCGCCCTCGGCCTGGGCGCCGGCGTCCTCCTCTCCCGCGGCGGCGGCTTCGACCAGGGCGTCTACGTCGGCACCGCCCTCACCAGCACCGCGCTCGGGGCGATCCTGCCGATGCTGAGGGACTCCGGGGACCTGGGGAGCCGCTTCGGGACGGTGACCATGGCGATGGGCTCCGTCGGCGAGTTCGGGCCGATCATCGCGATGGCCCTGCTGCTCAGCGGGCGGGCACCGGCCCGCTCGGCGGCACTGCTGGCCGCCTTCGCGGTCCTGACGGCGGCGGCGGTGTTCTGGGCGATGCGCCCCAAACCGCCCTGGTTCGCCGAGGTCATCGCCAAGACCCTGCACAGCAGCGCCCAGTTCGCGGTGCGGCTGGTGGTCCTGATGCTCGTGGCGATGCTGGGGCTGGCCCAGGCGATGGGCCTCGACGTCCTGCTCGGCGCCTTCGCCGCCGGGCTGGTCACCCGGCTGGTGCTGCACGGGGCGGCGCCGCAGAGCAGCGAGGCCGTGCTGTCGAAGGTGGAGGCCATGGGCTTCGGCTTCCTGGTGCCGGTGTTCTTCGTGGTCACCGGGATCGAGTTCGACCTGGACGCCCTCCTCGCGGGCGGCCGCGAACTGCTCCTGCTGCCCCTGTTCCTGCTGCTCTTCCTGCTGGTGCGCGGACTGCCGATCTGGCTGCTGGCCCCGCGCGACCTGGAGCGGCGGGACCGCGCGGCGCTCGTGCTGTTCGGGTCGACCGCGCTGCCGCTGGTGGTGGCGATCACCACCCTCGGCGTGGAGGACGGCATGCTCGGCGCCGGGGAGGCGGCCGCCCTGGTCGGGGCGGGCATGATCTCGGTCCTGGTCTTCCCGCTGCTCGCCCTGCGGCTGCGCGGGCGCGCCACGGCCGGCGTGACGACGGGCCAGGAGACCTGGTGAACGCGCCGGACGGGGGCGGGGCCGGGACCGGCCCCCGGGACCCCCGGTCACTCCTCACGGCGTCCCCGGTTGCCCGGGCGGCGCGCCACCCAGCTCCGGATGGTGTCGGCGTACCAGTACGGCTTGCCGCCCTCCACGTGGTCGGGGGCCGGCAGCAGTCCGTGCTTGCGGTAGGAGCGCACGGTGTCCGGCTGGACCCGGATATGGGCGGCGATCTCCTTGTAGGACCACAGCTGTCGGTCGCTCATCCACGCCACCTCCTGGTCCACGGCGCGGGGCCGGCCGGGAGGCCGTCGGGGGAGCCGGCGCGTGGACACTGACGATCACTCGGGTTGTGCCCGGAGAACGACGCTCGGTGAGCGCGGGGGAGCGTCTGTGGACCGTCTGTGACGGAAGACCCGCGTAGTACGGACATACGTGACACGGCGGCGACTCCCGTGACGGACGTGACACGAGAGCCGCCCCCGGCGGCGGGCGTTCGCGGGGTACCGGCGGGAGCCCGCCGGCGTCAGCGCGCGTACGGCGCCGGCCGCTCCGCCAGCCGCACCTCGGTCCGTACGCCGCTGCGCGCGGCCTCCAGACCGGCCTCCGACACGGCGGCGGCCGCGTACCCGTCCCAGGCGTCGGGGCCGTCCACCCGCCCCCGACCGGCCGCCGCCACCCACCGCCGCACCTGGCGGTCGTAGGCGTCGGCGAAACGCGTGGTGAAGTCCTGGGTGATCTCTCCGCCCCAGCGGCCGCCCGACTGCACGACCATCGCCTGCCCGTCGCCGATCCGGGCGGTGCCCGACTCGCCGACGGCCTCGCACCGCACCTCGTAGCCGAAGCCGCAGTTGACGAAGATCTCCACGTCGACGATCGCCCCGCCCGAGGTCTCCAGCAGCACCAGCCGGGGATCGCGCAGCCCCTCCGGCGCGGCCGAGGACGGCGCGGGCGAGAGCACCGTCACCGCCGTGACCTCCTGGCCCAGCAGCCAGCGGGCCGCGTCCACCTCGTGCACCACCGAATCGCTGATCAGCATGTCGCTCGTGAAGAACGACGGGGAGGAGGCGTTGCGGTGGCGGCAGTGCAGGAAGAGCGGCCGGCCGATCCCGCCCGCGTCCAGCAGCTCCTTGAGCCGCTCGTACTCCGCGTCGAAGCGCCGCATGAAACCGACCTGCACCAGCCGCCGGCCCACCCGCCGCTCCGCCTCCAGCACCCGCAGGGCCCCCTCCGGATCCGGGGTCAGCGGCTTCTCGCAGAGCACCGGCAACTCCCGCTCCAGGGCGAGCAGGATCGCCTCCTCGTGGGCCGGTCCGGGCGAGGCGATCAGCACGGCCTCCACCCCGGGCGCCGCTATCGCCGCGGCCGGGTCCGTGTACGCGCCCGCGCCGTCCACGGTCGCCGCGACCTCCTTGACCCGGTCCCCGTCCGGGTCGGCCACGGCCACCACCCGCGCCCCGCCGACCGTGCCGCCGATCCGCCGGACGTGGTCGGCGCCCATCTTCCCGGTGCCGATCACGGCGATGCCGAGCGTGCTCATGTCTCTCCTCGCAGGGTTCTGGGTCGTCAACGGGCGCCGCAGGAGCGCAGGTAGGCGCGGGTGCGCCGGGCGATCGGCAGCGGGCGCTCGGGCGGGCACGGGTACATGTCCTGCTCCACGATGGCGAACAGGTCCACCCCGAGCCGCTGCGCCGCCGCCAGTACGGGCTCCAGCGCGGGCACCCCGGAGGGCGGCTCGCACATCACCCCGCGCGCCACGGCCGGGCCGAACGGCGTCCGCTCCGCCCGCACTTCGGCGAGGATCCGCGGGTCCACCTGCTTGAGGTGGAGGTAGCCGATCCGCTCCCCGAACGTCTCGATCGCCTCGACGCTGTCCCCGCCGCAGTACGCGTAGTGCCCCGTGTCCAGGCACAGGGAGACCAGCTCCGGATCGGTGGCGTCCAGGAACCGGGCCACGTTCTCCGGGGTGTCGACGTGGGTGTCGGCGTGCGGGTGGACCACGATCCGCAGCCCGTACCGCTCCCGCACCTCGCGGCCCAGCCGCTCGGTCTGCGAGGTCAGTTCACGCCATTGGGCGGGGCTCAGCACCGGATCCTCCAGCATCCCGCCGGTCTTGTCGTCGCGCCAGAACGACGGGATGACGACGAGGTGCTCCGCCCCCGTGTCCCGGGCCAGCGCGGCGATCCGCGACACGTGCGCCCAGGTCTGCTCCCAGACGCCGGGGCCGTGATGGAGTCCGGTGAAGACGGTCCCGGCGGACACCCGCAGGCCCCGCTTCGCGGTCTCCTCGGCGAGCCGGACGGGATCGGTGGGCAGGTAGCCGTACGGGCCGAGCTCGATCCATTCGTACCCCGCGTCGGCGACCTCGTCGAGGAACCGCTCCCACGGGGTCTGGAGCGGATCCTCCGGAAACCAGACACCCCAGGAGTCCGGAGCCGAACCGACACGGATACGGGTCAACGCGGGTGGGGAGGAGGTCATGACGGCCACCTTAGGGTGCGAGCTTCGAGGGAAAAGGGAGGACGAGTGGGAGGAGAGCCTGCTGTGACCACGCCGGACGGGACGGCGGACGGACCGGAGGCCCGGGAAGCCGCCTATGACCTGATCACGATGGGGCGGATCGGGGTGGATCTCTACCCGCTCAAGACCGGCGTACCGCTCGCCGAGGCCGACACCTTCGGCAAGTTCCTCGGCGGCTCGCCGGCGAACGTCGCCGTCGCGGCCTCCCGGCTCGGGCGCCGCACCGCCGTCATCACCCGGACCGGCGCCGACCCCTTCGGCGCCTATCTCCGGTCCGAGCTGCGCGGATTCGGCGTCGACGACCGCTGGGCGGGCGAGGTGGCGGCCTACCCGACACCCGTCACCTTCTGCGAGGTCTTCCCGCCCGACCACTTCCCGCTGTACTTCTACCGGCTCCCGAAGGCCCCCGACCTGGAGATCCGGCCCGACGAGATCGACCGCGAAGCGGTGCGGGCGGCCCGGGTCTTCTGGATGACGGGCACCGGACTCAGCGCCGAGCCCAGCCGCGCAGCCACCCTGGCCGCGCTGGAGGCCCGCTCGAAGTCCGGCACCACCGTCTTCGACCTGGACTGGAGGCCGGTGCTCTGGGACGGCCCGCCCGGACCCTGGTACGAGCGGGCCCTGCGGCTGGCGACCGTGGCCGTCGGCAACACCGAGGAGTGCGAGGTCGCGACCGGGCACGGGGAACCGTACGCGGCCGCGGAGGCGCTGCTCGCGGCCGGAGTGGAGCTGGCCGTCGTCAAACGCGGGCCGCGCGGCGTGCTCGCGGTGCACCGCGACGGCACGGCGGTGGAGGTGCCGCCGGTGGAGGTCGAGGTGGTGAACGGGCTCGGCGCCGGGGACGCCTTCGGGGGCGCGCTGTGCCACGGGCTGCTGGCCGGCTGGGACCTGGAGCGGGTGCTGCGGTACGCGAACGCGGCCGGGGCGATCGTGGCGTCGCGGCTCGCGTGCTCGTCCGCGATGCCGTTCCCCGGAGAGGTGGAGGAGGTGCTGGCCCGTGCCGGTGCTGTCTGAGACGGGGATGGAACTCACCCGGCTGGTGGTGCTGGAACTGGCACCGGGGGAGACGTACGCGCACCCGTGCGGGGAGGCGGAGTGGATCGTGCTCCCGCTGACGGGCGGCTGCGAGGTCCGCTGCGCGGACGCTCCGCCGGGGAGGCTCCCGGGCGCGGCCCCGGCGCCGGGCGCGGCCGGAGACTCCGGGGCCGGGCCACGGCAGGAGTGCTCCCCGCCCCGCCCTTCCCGCGTTCCCCGGGACCCCGCCCCCGGGGGCGGTGCCGCCTTCCGGCTGCGGGGGCGGGACTCCGTGTTCGCCGGGCCGACCGACTTCGCGTACCTCCCCCGGGACGCGCACGCCGAGGTCACCTCGGCCGGCGGCGGCCGGTTCGCGCTCGTCGGGGCGCGCTGCGAGAACCGGCTCCCCGCCCGGTACGGCCGGGCCGCGGACGTCCCCGTGGAGCTGCGCGGCGCCGGCCGGTGCTCCCGGCAGGTCCACAACTTCGCCGCCGCCGGGGTCTTCGACTGCGACCGGCTCATCGCCGTCGAGGTGCTCACACCGGGCGGGAACTGGTCCTCGTACCCGCCCCACAAGCACGACGAGCACCACCCGGGCGAGGAATCCCGGCTGGAGGAGATCTACTTCTACGAGATCGCCCCGCACGACGGCACCCCCGGCGTCGGCTACCAGCGCGTCACGCCCTCGCCCGCCGGGAAGACCGACGTGCTCGCCGAGGTGCGCTCGGGCGACGTCGTCCTGATCCCCGACGGCTGGCACGGCCCGTCCATCGCCGCGCCCGGGCACGACATGTACTACCTGAACGTGATGGCCGGCCCGGACGCGGAGCGGGAGTGGCTGATCCGGGACCATCCCGACCACGCCTGGATCCGCGGCACCTGGCCCGGCCAGGACGTCGACCCCCGGCTGCCGTTCCGGGCGGACGAGACGGAGGAGAAGAAGGAGGAGAAGGCATGGGACACCGCGTGAGACTGACCACCGCACAGGCGCTCGTGCGCTTCCTCGCCGCCCAGTACGCCGAGCGCGACGGCCGCCGCCACCGGCTGATCGCCGCCACCTGGGGGATCTTCGGGCACGGCAACGTCGCCGGCATCGGGCAGGCCCTGCTGGAGAGCGGCCCCGAGGCCATGCCCTTCCTCCAGGGGCGCAACGAACAGGCCATGGTGCACGCCGCCGTCGGGTACGCCCGGCAGAGCGGGCGGCTGTCGGCGCACGCCGTGACCACCTCCATCGGCCCCGGCGCGACCAACCTCGTCACCGGGGCCGCCCTCGCCACGATCAACCGGATCCCGGTGCTCCTGCTGCCCGGGGACACCTTCGCCACCCGGCCCGCCGACCCGGTGCTCCAGCAGCTGGAGGTCCCCTGGGCGGGGGACGTCTCCGTCAACGACACCCTGCGCCCCGTCTCCCGCCACTTCGACCGGATCACCCGGCCCGAAGCCCTCGTCCCGGCGGCGCTCCAGGCGATGCGCGTGCTCACCGACCCGGTGCAGACCGGGGCCGTCACCCTCGCGCTCCCGCAGGACGTGCAGGCGCAGGCGTACGACTGGCCCGAGGAGTTCTTCGCCGAGCGGGTGTGGACCGTACGCCGCCCCCGCCCCGACCGGCGCGAGCTGGAGACCGCCGCCGGGCTGGTACGGGACTCCGCGCGCCCACTGGTCATCGCCGGCGGCGGCGTCCGGCACAGCGCCGCGCAGGCCGCCCTGGCCGCCTTCGCGGAGGCCACCGGGATCCCCGTCGCCACCACCCAGGCCGGCAAGGGCGTCCTGCCCCACGGCCACCCCGCCGACGTGGGCGGCGTCGGCCACACCGGCACCGCCACCGCCGACGCGCTCGCCCGGGAGGCCGACCTGGTCATCGCCGCCGGGACCCGGCTCACCGACTTCACCACCGCCTCCGCCACCCTGTTCCAGAACCCGGCCGTCCGCTTCGTCGGCCTCAACCTCGACCCCTACGACGCCCACAAACTCGCCGCCCGCCCCCTGGTCGCCGACGCCCGCGAAGGTCTCGGCGAACTCCGCGAGGCGGTCTCCGGATACCGCGTCGAGGCCGCGTACGAGGCCGCGTACACCGCGGCCAAGGCGGACTGGGAGCGCCTGGTCGACCGGGCCTGGGCCCCCGGCGACGAGGACGCCCCGCCCACCCAGGCCCAGGTGCTCGGACTGCTCGACGGCCTCGTCGACGACACCGACGTCCTGATCAACGCCGCCGGCTCCCTCCCCGGCGACCTGCACAGGCTCTGGCGCGCCCGGTCCGCCGACCAGTACCACGTCGAGTACGGCTACTCCTGCATGGGCTACGAGATCCCCGCCGCCATCGGCACCGCCCTCGCCGCCCCCGGCCGCCCGGTCTGGGCCCTGGTCGGCGACGGGACGTACCTGATGAACCCCACCGAACTCGTCACCGCCGTCCAGGAGGGGGTCCCCGTCAAGGTGGTGATCCTCGACAACCACGGCTACGCCTCCATCGGCGGCCTCTCCGGGGCGGTCGGCGGAGAGGGCTTCGGCACGGCGTACCGCTTCCGGGGGCCCGGCGGCGCGTACGACGGACCGCCCCTGCCGGTGGACCTCGCGGCCAACGCGGCCTCTCTGGGGATGGCCGTGCTCCGCACCCACACCCTCGGTGACCTGCGAAAAGCCCTGGCCGAGGCCCGCCTGTCGGACCGGCCCACATGTGTCTACGCACAGACCCGAACACCCGACACTGTGTCGGGCCCGCCCCCGGCACAGGCGTGGTGGGATGTTCCTGTGGCCGAGACCGCGACCCGTGCGTCGGCGGCCCGCGCCCGTGAAGAGTACGACCGGCAAGCCGCGCAGCGACGTCGCCATCTGTGAAGGAGCAGCACAATGAAGACCGTCAACCACTGGATCGGTGGCAAGACCGTCGAGGGCGCGTCGGGCAACTACGGCCCGGTCACCGACCCGGCCACCGGCGAGGTCACCACCCAGGTCGCGCTCGCCTCCGCCGAGGAGGTCGACGCGGCCGTCAAGGTCGCCCGGGAGGCGTTCCTGTCCTGGGGCCAGTCCTCGCTGGCCGCCCGCACCAAGGTGCTCTTCGCCTACCGCGCCCTGCTGGACGCCCACCGCGACGCCATCGCCGAACTGATCGTCGCCGAGCACGGCAAGGTGCACTCCGACGCGCTGGGCGAGGTCGCGCGCGGCCTGGAGATCGTCGAGCTGGCCTGCGGGATCACCACCCAGCTCAAGGGCGAGCTGTCGAGCTCCGTCTCCAACCGGGTCGACGTCTCCGCCATCCGCCAGCCGCTCGGCGTGGTCGCGGGCATCACCCCCTTCAACTTCCCGGCGATGGTTCCCATGTGGATGTTTCCGCTGGCCATCGCCTGCGGGAACACCTTCATCCTGAAGCCGAGCGAGAAGGACCCGTCGGCCTCCGTGAAGCTGGCCGAGCTGATGACCGAGGCCGGTCTGCCGGCGGGCGTCCTGAACGTCGTCCACGGTGACAAGACCGCCGTCGACGCCCTCCTCGCCCACCCCGGGATCTCCGCCGTCTCCTTCGTCGGCTCCACCCCGATCGCCCGCCACATCCACACCACCGCCGCCGCCAACGGCAAGCGCGTCCAGGCACTGGGCGGCGCCAAGAACCACATGCTGGTGCTCCCGGACGCCGACCTGGACGCCGCCGCCGACGCGGCCGTCTCCGCCGCCTACGGCTCGGCGGGCGAGCGCTGCATGGCCATCTCGGCGGTCGTCGCGGTCGGCTCCATCGCCGACGAACTCGTCGAGAAGATCCGCGAGCGCGCCGAGAAGATCAAGATCGGCCCCGGCGACGACCCGGCCTCCGAGATGGGCCCGCTGATCACCGCCGCCCACCGCGACAAGGTCGCCTCGTACGTCAAGGGCGCCGCCGGCCAGGGCGCGGAAGTGGTCCTGGACGGCACCGGCTACACGGTCGACGGGTACGAGAACGGCCACTGGATCGGCCTCTCGCTCCTCGACCACGTCAAGACCGGCTCCGACGCCTACCGCGACGAGATCTTCGGCCCGGTCCTGTGCGTGCTGCGCACCGAGACCTACGAGGAGGGCGTGGCCCTCATCAACGCCTCGCCGTTCGGCAACGGCACCGCGATCTTCACCCGCGACGGCGGCGCCGCCCGCCGCTTCCAGCTGGAGATCCAGGCCGGCATGGTGGGCGTCAACGTGCCGATCCCGGTGCCGGTGGGCTACCACTCCTTCGGCGGCTGGAAGGACTCGCTCTTCGGCGACCACCACATCTACGGCAACGACGGCATCCACTTCTACACGCGCGGCAAGGTCGTCACCACCCGCTGGCCGGACCCGGCCGACGCCCCCGCCGGCGTGGACCTGGGCTTCCCGCGCAACCACTGAGCGCAGGCCCTGACGCCCCACCGCACCAGCAGCCCCCGGCCCACCCTCACCGGCCGGGGGCTCCGCTGTTCCCGGAGCCGGAGCCGGAGCCGGTTCCGGTTCCGGTTCCGGAGCCGCGGCCGGGCGCCCGGCCGAGCCGCCGCCGGATCGGGAGCCGTGGCCGGGCGCGGGCCGTCGCCGCCGCCGCCGGGTGGGGAGCCGCGCCCGGGCGCCGGCCGTCGCCGCCCGGTCTACAGCAGCGGCCAGACGTCCGCCGACGCCGTCTCCGACCAGACCACGTCGCCGTGGCCGTAGCCCGGGACGACGGCGAAGCGGACCCGGTCGTTGCCCGCCTCCCGGATCAGCTCCGCGCCCCGCGGCTCGTCACCGCGCCCCAGTTCGGTGTTGACCCACACCACCTCGCAGCCGATCCGCTCCCACGCGATCGAGTACGCCTTCCCGTCGCCCGCCCACACCGCCGCGAGGTCCCGCATCAGGGCCGTCGGAACCAGCCCGCTGCCCAGGGCCGAGGTGACCGTGTGCCAGGTGGCGAGCGGGGTGCGGGACAGCTCGAAGCGGTCCTCGGCCGGGGCGGCACCGAAGGCGTACTCGCCCGCGCCGTGACCCTGCCGGTGGATCCAGTTCGCCGGGCCCGGGAGGGCGGCGGTTCGGACCAGCGCGAAGTGCGCCAGGCCCGCGTGCGTGAAGCGCTGCCCGGGATCCGGCGGCCACGGCACCTCCGACGCCCCCGACGGGTCCGTCACCGCCCGGGCGACCAGGGCCGCCAGGCCCGGGTCGGCCGCGTGGACACCCCGCGCGAGCTGCTCCTCGTACGCCTCGCGGGTCTCGGCCGCCCGCTCGGCCAGGGCCCCCGTGTACGGGCCGGTGGTGTCCAGGACCAGCACCCGGCGCAGCCGCTCCGAGGGGTCGTGGGAGGCCGCGTCCAGGGCCAGGGCGGCCCCGGCCGAGTGGCCCGCGTACTCGTACGGCAGGCCCAGTACGGAGTCCAGCGCGGCCACCACCCCCGCCAGGTCCCGGCGGTGCGCGGCGAGCCCGAAGTCCGCGGTGACGTCGGAGGGGCCGGCGGCGTCCTCGCGGGGCGTCACCCCGACCACCAGCAGGCCCTGGCGGCGCAGGTGGTGGGCCAGGCTGTCCCGGCCGGGGGTGAAGAAGTCCGCCGCGAAGTTCAGGCCGCCGCCGGGCAGCAGGTACGCGATCCCGTGCGGGGCCCGCACGGTGTCCGCGACCACGTCCACCGTGACGGGTGCCGGGCCGCCGTCGTCGAGCGGGAGGGTGAGCCGTATCCAGCCGTCCCCGGGCAGGTAGGCGGCGGTCCCGGTGCCCAGCGCCCGCTCGATGCGGGTCAGCAGGCCCACGCCCCTGACCGGCCGCGCGGGCGGCGTGGCGGACCCGGACTCGCTGTGCTCTCGTACCATCCGTCAAGCCTCCCGGTCACAGGTGATGGCCGGATGCCGTCACCCCCCGGGAACACCCTCGCCGGTCAGCGCGCCCCCGCCAAGTCAGGTTCGCTCACCGCTTGTTCCGCAGTGGCGCGGCGGCGCCGGCGCAGCACCAGGGCGGCGATGCCCGCCCCCGCCAGTACCAGGGCCGCGCCCGCCGCCGGCCACGGCACGGCGAGGAAGTCCGTACCGGCCTCGGAGGCGAGGCCGGGGTAAGCCGTCGCGCCCGCCGCGACCTTGACGGACACCCGGTCCAACTGGGGGGAATCCGGCCACGGTTCGCTCAGGCTGACCCGCTGGCCGGGGAGCAGGACGAGCTTCAGGTCGCGGGCGGAACGGTTCAGCACCCGGCGCCCGAACAGCCCCTCGGCGGACACCGCGACCTTCGGCTCCACGACCACGTTGCCCCGGTTCACCAGCGTGTACGTGACGGTGGCGCGGGCGTCCTTGACCCACGGCAGCAGCGGCGCGCCCCGGGTGACCCGTACGTCCTCCACGCTCAGCCCCGGGGTCAGCGGGCCGGGGACCCGGAAGTAGAGCCGGGCGCCCACCTGCCGCTTGACCCCGACCTGCACCTTGCCCTCCTTCCGCACCCCCTCGACCTGGGTGTTCAGCGCGACGATCCCGCCGACGTGGTCGCCCGGCACGGCGTCCTGGGGGACCTTGACGGTGAAGGGGATGTCCTTGCGGCCCCGGGGCGGGACGGTGACGGTGGTGGCCGCCTCGGGCGCCAGCGCCATCCAGGTGCCGACGCCCGAGGGCTTCGTCTCGGCGGGCAGCAGCGCGAAGGCGCCGCCCGAGGGGGTGTTGACCGCGTCCGTGGCGAAGACCTGGAAGGTCAGCTCGCGGTCGGAGGAGTTCAGGACCGTCACGCTGTCACTGACCGTGGTCCCGGCGGCGCCCTGGTGGAAGAAGTACGCGCGGTCGGTCACCGACGCGCCGGCCGGGGGCGTCGGGAACACCCCCCAGGTGCCGTTGTCCGCGGCCGTGGCGGGCGCGGCGGGGAGCAGCAGCAGCGCCCCGCACAGGCCGGGGAGGAGGGAGCGGAGAACGGTGCGGATGCGCATGGGCGGAGGTCTCCAGGGTCGCGGCGGTGGAGCGCTGAGGCGGGATGCGGCGCCGGGTGCGGTGGTGGAGCGCGGAAGGGGGGCGCCGGGGTGGGGTGCGGTGGTGGAACGCCGGAGGGTGGTGGGGGGGGGGGGGGGGGGGGGAAGGGGGAGGGGGGGGGGGGGGGGGGGGGGGGGGGGGGGGGGGGGGGGGGGGGGGGGTGGGGGGGGGGGGGTGGGTCCTCCCCCCCCCCCCCCCCCCCCCCCCCCCCGGGCCGGGCCGGCCGTCAGGCGATGGAGAAGGTCACGACCGACTGGTACGTGTCGGCGAACATGAACGGCGGCAGCTGGATCATCGCCGCGCCGCCCACCGCGAACTCGCCGCCGGTCAGCTCCTCACCGCCGGCCGCCTGGGAGGCGACCTTCATCGGGGTGTCCGAGATCGCGCCCGGGGCGCCCGCCGTGCAGGTGCTCGGGCTGTCCGGGTTGGTCACGGTGCAGGTCGGCTGGATGCCGAGCTGCGCCTTCGCCATGGAGTGGCCGGTCGTCTGGTTGAGGAACGGCGTACGGGTCGCCGTCACGTCCCAGCCGAGGGTGCCGCCGCGGAAGTCCTGGACGGTCGCGGCGTTGAACGCGCCGAACACCGACTGGGCCTTGCCGTTGATGGTCACCGCGCCGAAGCTCACGGCCGGCTGGCCGTCCTTCGGTCCGAGGGCCAGCGGGCCGGGGAGCACCTCGATGTCCACCGGGTTCTTCACGCCCGCCTGCTCCTCGACGAAGACGAAGGCCTTGGCGGGCGGGACCGAGCCGTCGATCTTGATCGCGTCGGCCTTCTTGGTGACGGTGATGTTGCAGGTCGCGGCTCCGGACGCGTCCGCCGTTCCGGTACCGGTGTCACCGGTCGCCGCGCCCGCGAGCAGGGCGGAACAGGTGACCGGGCCGGCCGGGAAGTTGGCGCCGGTTGCGGTGACGGCGGTGCCCGCCGAGCCGCTGTTGGGCGTCAGCCTGGTGGTGACCGGGTCCTTCGGCAGGGCCTCGACGGCGATCGAGGCCACGGAGGCGCTGGGGCGCGGGTCCGGCGTACAGGTCGTCGTGTAGACCGTGCCGCCGAGGTCCGCGTCGGTGACCACCTGGTCGATGGTGATCTGGACCGTCGTGCCCTCGGTGCCGTCCGGGATCTTGACGGTGCCGCTGAAGGCCGGCGGGTCGGACTTCTTGCCGGCTTCCTGGTGGCTGGCGGTCGGCGGGCTCGCGACGGTCTGCGCGGCCCCGCCGACGAGGAGCTTCGCCTTGATGGTGTTGACCGTGTCGATGGTGAACATCGGGATCACCGGCGTCTCGCCGGGGTCGATCGTGATCGGTACGGTCTCGCCCGCCTTGGCGGTGTCCGGCACGGTGACCGTGTAGTCCTGGTTGCCGTTGGCGCCCGGCTGGGGGGCGGGGGCGACGCACTTCACCGGCACGGACGTGGTCTTGGTCGCGGCCTGCGCCGGCCCCGTCAGGGCCACGACGCCGCCCGTCAGGGCCAGGGACAGGGCGCCCGCCCCGGCCAGCACTCTTCGTCTGAGCGTTCTCGTACTCACAGGGTCGCGACTCCTTCGTCATGACGAACCCCTTCCCCCACCCGCTGTGGGGGAAGGCCGAGCCGGTGCGGATGGCCGTCATTGACGCGTCGCGGTGATGAGAAGTCAATGGCTTGCTTTGGCCCGAAGCGCACAGACATTGATGTCCCATCAGACCCGGTCTGACGGGACATCGGATACCGACTGGTCGGTGGCTCCGGGGTGCCGGCGGCTACCGCTCGGGCGGCCGTCCGGGCCGCTGCCCGGCCGGGACGTGCAGGAGCAGGTTGGCGGTCCCGGCGGGCAGGTTCGTGATCCGGTCCCGGACGGCGTCGCGCACCAGTACCCGGCCCACCTCCTCGGGGGTCCGGGCCTCGCCGCCCGCCAGGAGCAGCGCGGCGGCGCCCGCCACGAGCGGGGCGGCCATGGAGGTGCCGGAGGACCGGGCCAGGGCCGTGGGGGAGCCCTTCCAGGCGGAGGTGACGGCCAGGCCCGGCGCGGAGATGTCCACGCAGCGGCCGTGGTTGGAGAAGTCCGGACGCCGGTCCGTCCAGTCGGTCGCGCCGACCGTGAGGGCCTGCGGGGCGGCGGCCGGGGAGCCGGCGCAGGCGTCCCGGGCCTCGTTGCCCGCGGCCACGGTGAAGGTGATCCCGGAGGCGACCGCGCGCAGCACCGCCGCCTCCATCGAGCGGCTGCGGCTGCCGCCCATGCTCATGTTGGCGACGGCGGGACCCCGGGCCCGGTTCGCGGCGTGGTCCTTGATCATCCAGTCGAGGCCGCGCAGGATGACCGAAAGGCTCCCGTCGCCCCGGCAGTCGGCCACCTTCACCCCGACGAGGGAGACCCCCTTCGCGACGCCGTACGTCGCCCCGCCCACCGTGGCGGCGACGTGCGTGCCGTGGCCGTTGCAGTCCTGGGCGTTCTCCAGGAACACCCCGTTGTAGCCGTTGCGGGCGCGCCCGCCGAACTCCTGGTGCGGGGTGTTGATCCCGGTGTCGACGACGTAGACGGTGACGCCCCGCGCCTCGTTGCCGGCGCGCGCGTACGAGCCGTCGAGCGGGAGCTCGCGCTGGTCGATCCGGTCGAGCGCCCAGGGCGCGGGCCGCTGCGCGGCGGGGGCGGGAGCGGGGACGGGAGCGGGGACGGGAGCGGGGACGTGGACCGGCGCCGGGGTGGGGGTGGGGGTGGGGGTGGGGGTGGGGGATTGCGCCGGGTCCGGGGTGGGTGCCGGGGTGGTGGGGGTCGGGGCCGGGGCGGGTTGCGCGGCTGGGGCCTGCGGGGGCGCCGGCGTGGGCGGCGCCGCGGCCTCGGGCGGGGGCGCGGCGGGTACGGGGATGCCGCCCGGGGGCTCGGGGGCGGCGGGCACGCCCGAGATCCGGAACGTGACGTCCGGCTCCACCGCCGCCACCCGGGGGTCGGCGGCGAGCGCGGCGGCGCGGGCCGGGGTGGTGCGTACGGCGAACCCGTCGAGGGCGGCGTCGTACACCGCCCCGACCCGGTCCCCCGACCGCGCCGCCTCCGCGGCCAGGGCCCGGGCCGGGGCACGGGAGGCGGTGTCCTTGAGCAGGACGACGTAGGGAGCGGTGGCCGCGTCACCGCTCGTACCGCCGTCGGCGGCGGAGGCGGGGTGCGGCGGCAGGGCGGCGGCCGCGGCCAGGAGGGCGGCGGCCGGGAGCAGGGCGGTCATGGCGGTCATGCGGCCGATGCTCGGCCAGCCCGCCCGGCACCGCGCGGAGGGTGCGCCGAGTGGCCGCACGACACGCCGCCGGAGGGGGCGTCAGGAGCCGTCGAGGGTCCAGCCGCGCATGGAGAAGAGCCCCTCGTCCTCGGCGCCGGCCGAGTCGTAGGTGGCCAGCGCCTCCTCGTTGTCCGTGTCGACGCCCACCCACATGCCGTAGCAGCCACGGGCCTTGGCCTCGTCGGCGAGCGCCCGGGTCAGGGCGCGCCCGATGCCGCGCCGGCGGTAGCCCTCGTCCACGGACAGCTCGTACAGGCACATCTCGGTGCCCTTGTCGGGGTGGGTCATCTCGATGCCGGAGACCATGCCGGCGGGCACGCCGTCGACGTAGGCGATCAGCATCAGGTGCCCGCCGCGGCGGAGGAAGAGCTCGGCCCACTCAGGGTCGGCCGGGCCGTCGAAGAGCCCCTCGGCAGCCACGAGTTCGGCGGTGCTGGTGGCGCGGCGGATGTCCATGGCGGCCAGCGTAGGGCTCCGGCGGTGTGTGACCATGCGGACATGACGGCAGACGGGGGCGGGCACCGGGACGGGGACTTCGAGCGGGCGTGGCGGACGGCACCGGAGGCGGTGCGGCGGGCGCTGGAGCTGGCCTACGAGGCGCTGGTGGCCGGGGGACTGGCGGTGGGGGCGGTCCTGACGGATCCGGCGGGCGCGGTGCTGGCCGAGGGCCGCAACGAGGCCTACGAGTTCCCCGGCCAGGGGCGGCCGGGCGCGGGGCCGCTGCGGGGCACGCCCCTGGCGCACGCCGAGATGAACGCGCTCGGAGCGGCCCGTACGGGGTGGGACCTCGGCTCCGCCACGCTGTGGAGCACGCAGGAGCCGTGCGCGATGTGCGCGGCCGCCGCCCGGTTCACGGGGGTGGGCGCGGTGCGGTACCTGGCGCCGGACCCGTGGGCGCTGGCCGGCGGCTCGGGCGGGGGATCGGGAGCGGAGCCGGCCGGGGACCCGGTCTGGCTGCTCGCGGCGAACGTGATGTTCCTGCGCAGCGTGGCCCTGGCGGCGGACCCGGGGCCGGCGGAGCCGCCGATCCTGGTCCACCACCGGGCCGCGGAACCGGAGACGGCCGCCCTCCATGACGCCGTCCCCGCCGGGGCGCCTGCGGCGGCTTCGGCCGGGGCCTGGCTGGCCGGCCTGTGGCCCCTGCTGGCCCCGGCGGCACGGGACCGCACCGCGCGGCTGCCCTGACCGGCCCCCGCCGGCCGGTACCGGCGCCGGCAAGGCCGCGCCGACCCCGCCCGCGCCCCGGGGCGCCCCGCCCGACCGGCCCGGCGGGACCGGCGGCACCAGCGGGACCGGCCCCGCCCGACCGGCCCCGCCCGACCGGCACCGGCCGACCGGCACCGGCCGACCGGCAACGGCGGGCCGGCGTCGGCGGGCTGGCGTCGGCGGGCTGGCACCGGCAAGGCCACGCCGACCCCGCCCCGGGGGCGTCGCGCCCGACCGGCACCGCCCGACCGGCACCGGCTGGGAGGCTTGGGCTGACCGGCATCGGCGGGCTGGCGCCGCCGGCCGGCACCCGCCGGCCGGCACCGGCGGGATGCGGCCGGCCGGGCGGTCCGGGCGCGGCTCAGGGGCCGTCCCCGGTCCCCGCCCCGACTGGGCTCCGGGCCTCGGCACCCCGCAGCCCTGGCACCCCGCGCCCTCACACCGGCGACGCGCAGGCGGGATCCAGGCCCCGCGCGGGGCGGCCGGTCAGGCGCTGCGGACCGCGACGGCGGCGGCGTAGGAGGCCGGTGCCGGGAGGTCGCGCAGGGTCCAGCCCGGGACCCGGGCGGGAGCGGCTCCCGAGCCCACGTAGGGTTCGGCCAGCCCGAAGGCCACCCCGACGCCGGTGCCCTTGAGGCAGGCCTCCTTGCGGGCCCACACCCGGGCCATCGCCGCCGGCCGGTCCGCCTCCGGGAGTGCGGTGATCTCGGCCGCCTCCACCGGATGCAGGCTGCTCAGGACGTCGGCCACCGCGCCCGCGGTGGGCAGGCCCTCCACGTCGACACCCACCGGCACCCCCGCGAAGGCGAAGTAGGCCATGTCCGCGCTGTGCGACAGCGAGAAGTGCACCGCGCCTCCCGCCACGGCGGGACGGCCGTGCGGCCCCCCGCAGCCCGGGCAGTCCTCGCGGACCAGTACGACCTTCTCCGGCGCGAGCCCCAGGTACCCGCCGAGCAGTACCCGCAGGCCCAGGTGTGAGGCCAGGTAGCTGCGCCGGTCGGCAGGGCGCAGCAGCCGGGCGGCACGCTCCCGTTCGGCCGTGTCGAGCAGCGCCGGCGCCCCGTCCGCCTCGTGACCGCCGATCACCTCGCACGTGGTGTCCAGCGACCACACCGCCACGGCGGATCCCGCCGGTGGCGGGCCCGTGAGGGGGACGGCGCCGTCGAGCTGGTTGACGTACTGGCTCATCCGACGAGGGTAGTCGAGGCAGTTGGAGCCCCGGTTACCCTCGTGCCGGACTTGCCCGCACCACACCAGGGGGAACACACCGTGCACAGTGCCGTCGTGACACCGCAAGGCGACAGGATCCGCTGGGTCGAACTCCCGGGAGCGGACGTGCCCCGCGTCTACCTGCACGGCCTCGGCTCCACCTCCCCCGCCTACTTCGCGGCGAGTGCCGTGCACCCGCTGCTGGCCGGGCGGCGCTCGCTGCTGCTCGACATGCTCGGGCACGGCCACAGCGACCGGCCCGAGGCGTTCCCGTACACCCTGGAGGCGCACGCCGACGCCGTGGCGGAGGCCCTGACCGCGGCCCGCGCCGAAGGCGCCGAGGTGATCGCCCACAGCATGGGCGGGGCGGTGGCCATCGTGCTCGCCGCCCGGCACCCCGGGCTGGTCTCCCGCCTCGTCCTCGTCGACGCCAACCTGGACCCGGCGCCGCCCGTCCCGGGCACCGCCGGCAGCAGCGGCCTCGCCTCCTACACGGAGGAGGAGTTCCTGGCCGGCGGCTGGGAGGAGGTGCGCGACCGGGTCGGTGCGCACTGGTGGTCGACCATGCGGCTGGCCGGCCGGACCGCCCTGCACCGCAGCGCCGTGAACCTGGCCGCGGGCACCACGCCCACCATGCGGGAACTGCTGCTGGAGCTGAAGATCCCGCGAGGCTTCCTCCTCCCGGAGGCGGACGCGCCGCTCGCCGGAGCCGAGGCCCTGGAGGCGGCCGGCGTCGCGGTGGTGGCCGTACCGGACTGCGGGCACAACATCATGCTCGACAACCCGGAGGGCTTCGCCCGGGCCACGGCGGATCTCCTCGCCCGCGACACGGTCTGAGCCCGCGGAGCCCGCCCCGTCACCGCGAGGGGCCGCCGCCGGGTACGCCGGCTGGCGCGACGGCCGGGGCACCGCCCGGTATTCGACCCCCCGGCGAGGGCGTCCCGTCGGTCCAGGCGTAGACCTTCCGGCCGCGTACGGAGACCTGGTACTGGTACCGGTCCCGGCATTCGGGGCGCTCCTCGGCACGGGTGTCGCCCGGCCACCAGCGCGCGCCCAGCCGGGGGCCGCCCGCCTTCTTCGGCGTCCCGGCGGCGCACTGCGGGCCGTCGAGCGGGGTCTTGCCGAGGGTGAACCGGATCAGCCGGGCCCCGCCGTCGCCGCGCGCGCGGATCCGTATGTCGGTGGCGTCCCGCGGTATCCAACTGGGCAGGACGAACGCCCTGTCCCCCTGCTTCGGCGCGTCGGCGGCACTGGCGTAGCGCTTGCCCTTCTCCCGCAGTACCTGCTTCTCCAGGGCCTCGGTGACCGGGTTGGGCGGCAGGTTGGGCAGGGCGAAGGCGGCCAGGGCGAGGGCTCCCGCGATGGCGGCGGCGATGACGAGCGGACGGCGGTTCATGTCCACAAGTGTTCGTGGCCGGGGCCCGTTCGCGCGTCCCTCCCCGGTATCAACCTCGAATCTGCCGGAGGTCGGACACGGACTCATACCTGAGAGGGGTGGGGTCCACGCGTCCGCCGCCGACACGCGTGCGCCAGGGTCGCGTTATAGGAGCGGTAGGGGCCGGGGATATGGCGTGCTCCGAAGGTGATTCCCGACGCCGCACCGGGAGTTGACCGGGCGGCCCCGTCGCCCGCTCACCCCGCCGCACCGCCCGCCCCCCACGGAGGATTGCCATGCGTCGCCGCCTCGTCCCCCTGCTCGCGTCCGCGTCCGCCGGCCTGATCGCCCTCGCCACCCCCGCCTCGGCGGTCCCCGCGGACAAGCCGCAGGTGCTGAGCGGCTGGACGCAGACGAGCGTCTCCAGCTACAACTCCTGGGTCGCGGCGCGCGGCAACCAGGGCAGCTGGGCCTCGTACGCCTTCGACTGGTCGACGGACTACTGCTCCTCGTCCCCCGACAACCCCTTCGGCTTCCCCTTCCAGACGGCCTGCGCCCGCCACGACTTCGGCTACCGCAACTACAAGGCGGCGGGCGCGTTCCCGGCCAACAAGTCCCGGCTGGACGACGCCTTCTACGCGGACCTCAAGCGGGTCTGCTCGCAGTACTCGGGCGTCAAGAAGGGCTCGTGCGACAGCACGGCCTGGACGTACTACCAGGCGGTGAAGGCCTTCGGCGTCTCCCCGCAGGACGCCCCGGCCGACGGTTCCCCCTCCGGTGCGACCACCCCCGAGCCGGCCCCGGCCTCCTGACCTTCCCCAGCCGCTGACTCTCCCCGGCCGCTGACTTTCCCCGGCCCCTCGACCCGCTGACCGCACGCCCGGGCCCCGGCCCGCCCCCACTCCGTCCCGCCCGAACGAACCCCCGTCGGGCGGGACGGTGCTGTTCCGGTTTTGCGGGTGCAAGGGTCGCGCAAGCGTCCGGTCGAGTGAATTTCCGCCAGTCTCGGAGGACGGCGCGAGCCCTGCCCAGGGCAGCCCGGACGGCCTCGGGAGGTCTCTCGGGAGGTCTCTCGGAAGGGTGGAAGAAGAGTGCCCCCGGCAGGACTCGAACCTGCGGCCAAGCGCTTAGAAGGCGCCTGCTCTATCCACTGAGCTACGGGGGCCGGTGGTGACCGTGGTGGCCTGGAGCCCCTTGGTGGGGGTGGGACTGCGGTCCGTGCCGGGTCAAGGATAGGGCTCCGGTTGCCTTGTCCCGGTTGCTTCACTCGCGTGCCACGTTGTGGAGGTTCGGTGAAGCGGTCCCGATAATCGCAGGCAGGTGCGATTCTCGCACCGCTTTTGCGCCGCGTCGGCCTGGGTGTTGTGCAGTCGTTATGCCTGCGTCCCACTCGTCCGCCGTGTCCATGATGTCCCTCTGGAGTCGCGGTCGGCGCGCAGAGGGCGTATAAGCTTCAAAAATGGTCCCAAATTGGGCATTCTTCGCATGTGGTGACCTTGGATGTTCGGCCTCAGCTGCTCGATGCCCTGTCCGCCCTGCGCGACCGGGTCGCGTCCGTGCGTCTGCCGCTGCCCCTGCCCGGCGCCCCACGCGCCCGCCAGACCAGAGCCGAGCTGCTCGCGCAGCTCGACGACTACCTCGTCCCCCGGCTGAAGGCGCCCGAGGCGCCGCTGCTCGCCGTCGTCGGCGGGTCCACCGGGGCCGGCAAGTCCACCCTCGTCAACTCCCTCGTCGGCCGCCAGGTCAGCGAAGCCGGAGTGCTGCGCCCCACCACCCGCACCCCGGTGCTCGTCTGCCACCCCGACGACCACCACTGGTTCGCCGGGATGCGGATCCTGCCCGACCTCATGCGCGTCTGGGCGCCCCGGCCGGACGACGAGCTGGTCCCCGCCTCCAGGAAGACCCCTGCGCGCGGCCCCGGCCACTCCGCCGCCGCGACCGGGGAACTGCGGGTCGAGACCGTCTCCACCCTCCCGCGCGGCCTCGCCGTCCTCGACGCCCCCGACATCGACTCCCTCGTCGTCGAGAACCGCACCCTCGCCGCCGAGCTGATCTGCGCCGCCGACGTCTGGGTCATGGTCACCACCGCCTCGCGGTACGCCGACGCCATCCCCTGGCACCTCCTGCGCACCGCCAAGCAGTACAACGCCACCCTCATCACCGTCCTCGACCGGGTCCCGCACCAGGTCCTCGCCGAGGTCTCCCGCCAGTACGGGGCACTGCTCACCCGCGCCGGACTCGGCGACGTACCGCGCTTCACGGTGCCGGAGCTGCCCGAGTCCGCCGGCGGCGGCGGGCTGCTGCCGGCCAGCGCCGTTGCCCCGCTGCTCGCCTGGCTCACCCACCACGTCCACGACCCGGCCGCCCGCCAGTACGCCGTCGGCCGGACCGCCCTCGGCGCGCTCGACTCGCTCAAGCGCCGCATGCCGGAGCTGGCCTCCGCCGTCGCCGCCCAGCACGCCGCCGCCGTCCGGCTGACCACGGCCGTCGAGGACGCGTACCGGCAGGAGGGCAAGCGGGTCCGCAACCGCCTCGACAAGGGCGCCGTGCTCGCCGGCGACGCCCTCACCCGGTGGCGCGGCTACCCCCTCGACACCAGCGCCGACGAACTCCTCGACTCCCTCGCCGAATCCCTCGCCGCGCTGCTCCAGTGCGCCGTCGCCGCCGCCGACGAGCGGATCGCCGAGGTCTGGCGGCGCGAGCCGGCCTCCGGCGCGGTGCCGCTGCCCGCGCCCGACCGGGAAGCGGCGGAACGTATCGGCATGGCCGTACGCCGCTGGCGGCGCGTACTGGAGGAGCTCGCCGAGGAAGAGGTCGCCAAGCTCGGCAAGCAGCCCTCGCCCGACCCCGACGGTGTCGCCGCCCTGCTCGTCGCCGCCCTCCTCGGCGGCAAACGCGCCCGCCCGGCGGGGGAGAAGCTCGCCGAGCGGATCGGCGTGCAGGCCGCCGTACGCCTGCGCGACCGGGGCGGGGAACTGGTCGGCGACCACCTCGACCAGGTCCTGCGCGCCGAACGGGACCGCAGGCTCGCCCCCCTCCAGGCACTCGAAGTCACCCCCGAACCCCAGGCCGAGCTGATCGCCGCGCTGTCCGTACTGCAGAAGGAGAGGTGACGCGTTGACCGCCGTTACCGACCGCGACCACGCCGGCGACCGGTGGGACGACGGATTCATCGCGCGCTCACGCCACCGGGCCACCCGGAAGGGGGGTCCGCGCGGTACCGGATCACGCGCCGGCGACGCCCTCATCGACGACGCGCTGCTCGACGCCGCCCTCCTCGCCAACGACCTCGACGGGAACGGCGAGGACGGCGAAGCCGCCGCAGAAGGGGGAGCCGAGGACGGCGAGGGCGACGACGTGCTCGTCCGGGCCGTCTCCGGCGCCGGGGCCGACGGCGGAAAGAACCCCGCACCCCCGCTCAGCCCCGAGGCCCAGGCCCTGCGCACACGCCTCGACGCCCTGCGCCAGCTCGTCGGACTCTCCCGCACCCGCCTCGACGGCAAGACCCTCGCCGAAGCCGGCCGCGTCCTCGACGAGGCCGCCGCCCGCCGCGGACTCTCCCCCCAGCACACCGTCGTCGCCATCGCCGGAGCCACCGGAAGCGGCAAGTCCACCCTCTTCAATTCACTCGCCGGAGTGCAGATCTCCGAAACCGGGCTGCGCCGGCCGACCACCGCCGCCCCCATCGCGTGCAGCTGGTCCGACGGAGCCGCCGGCCTGCTCGACCGGCTGGAGATCCCCGGACGGCTCCGCCGCCGCCCCCGCGAGACCTCCGAAGCCGAGGTGCTGCGCGGCATGGTCCTCGTCGACCTGCCCGACCTCGACTCGGCGGTCGGCGCGCACCGCGACCACGTCGACCGGGTGCTGGCGCTCGTCGACGCCGTGGTGTGGGTGGTGGACCCGGAGAAGTACGCGGACGCCGTCCTCCACGAGCGGTACCTGCGGCCGCTGGCCGGGCACGCCGAGGTGACCTTCGTCGTGCTCAACCAGGTCGACCGGCTGCCGGGCGACGCCGCCGACCTCGTACTGGACGACCTGCGGCGGCTGCTGGACGACGACGGGATCGCACTCGGCGAGCACGGCGAGCCCGGCGCCACCGTCCTCGGCCTGTCCGCCCTTACGGGTGAAGGCGTCGGGGAACTCCGCGAACTCCTCGGACAGTTCACCCAGGAGAAGGGCGCCGCGACCCGCCGGATCTCCGCCGACGTCGACCGGGCCGCCGCGCGCCTGCGCCCGCTGTACGTCGCCGACGGGCACTCCGGACCCTCCGGACCCGAGATCGGCGAGGCGGCGCGCGCCGAGTTCGAGGACCGGCTCGCCGAAGCGGTCGGGGCGTACGCCGCCGGCCTCGCCGCCGAACGGGCCTGGCGGCGCAACGCCGGCAAGGCCTGCGGCACGCCCTGGCTGCGGCTGTGGCGCTGGTACGAGAGCCGGCGCGCCCCGCGCTCGCTCGCGTCCCTGGCCCTCATGTCGGCCAAGGGCCGGGGCCCGGGCGCGTCCGCCGCCGCGCCCCCCGAGGAGGAGGTGACCGCCCGCCAGCGAGTGGAACAGGCCGTACGGACCGTCGCGGACGAGGCGGTCGCCGGCCTGCCCGACCCCTGGGCGCAAGCCGTACGGGAGACCGCGGTGCGCGGCGCCGAGCGGCTGCCGGAGGCCCTGGACGAGCTGGCGGTCACCCTCGGCGCGGCCGTCGCCGTGCCCGGCGCCAAGCCGCCGAGACCCGCCTGGTGGCCGGTCGCGGTGCTCGCGCAGGCGGCCATGACGCTGGTGCAGATCTTCGGCGGGCTGTGGCTGGTCGGGCAGATCGTCGGCGTGCTGGAACCGAAGCTGCTGCCGCCCGTGCTGTTCATGGCGTCCGGCATCATCGGCGGGCCCCTGGTGGAATGGGCCTGCTCGATCGCCGCGCGCGGCCCGGCGCGCCGGTACGGCCAGGACGCCGAACGCCGGCTGCGGCAGGCCGCCGCCGGCTGCGGCCGGGCGCGGGTGCTGGAGCCCGTGGCGGCGGAGCTGCTGCGCTACCGCGAGGTGCGCGAGCAGTACGCGGCGGTCGCCTCAGGGGGGACGAAGTTGTCCACAACCCGTCAGTAGTCCACAGGCCGCGGCGGGACGGCGGACTCCCGGCCAGCATGGTCCGTACCCCGTGCGGATGGTCCGCACGGGTGCGGAGTGCGGGGAGGGCGGCCGGGATGAACGACACCCTGGTGACGCTGGTGGGGCACGTGGCGACGCAGATCGACTTCAAGGAGACGGTGACCGGACCGTCCGCGAGATTCCGTTTCGCGGTGACGCCGCGGTACTTCGACCGGCGCACGGACACCTGGACGGACG
Organism: Streptomyces sp. NPDC043896; assembly: GCF_056435605.1. Lineage (NCBI taxonomy): Bacteria > Bacillati > Actinomycetota > Actinomycetes > Kitasatosporales > Streptomycetaceae > Streptomyces > Streptomyces sp. NPDC043896. The sequence continues at coordinate 36,094 of NZ_JBWKEE010000011.1, read as the reverse complement.
CCCCCACCAGCTTCTACACCGTGTGGGCCCGCCGGGTACTGGCGGTCAACCTGGCCAGTTCCGTCTCGGTCGGGGAACCGCTGGTGGTCCACGGGCGTCTGCGGGTCAGGGAAGACCCGCCCGACGGCGAGGGCGTCCGGTGGTTCTCGGCGGACATCGACGCGATCGCCGTCGGACACGACCTCAACCGCGGAACGGCGGCCTTCCGCAGGGTCGTCAAGACGGACACCCCACTGATGAGCCCTCAGAAGGCGGCGGTGGTCTGAGTGTTCGAGGCGGCTAGGATTCCCCGGTACTCACGGGCACCTTGGTCTTCGGCCCGAAGGGGAGAACTGTGTCGATTGCTGTTCCCGCGTCCTCCGCGTCCTCCGAACCCCGCGCGGAGGCCACCGCCCCCGCGGGCGGACCGGCCTCCGTGTCCACCGCCGCACCGGCGCCCGGCCCTGCCCGGGCGGAGGTTCCGCTTCCAGCCGCAGGCGCCCCCGGCGCCGGTCCCGGCGGTGCCGTCGCGGCCGCCGCTCCCGGGGGTGCGGTACGCGGCTCCGTGCGCCGGCCCTTCGCGGCGGCGCTGCTGGCCGCCGCCCTCACCGCCGCGCCCGGGGCCCGCGCCGCCGCGGACTCCGGACCGGCCGCCGCCGGCCGGGCAGCCGGGGGCGCGAGCGCCGTGCTCGACGGCCTCAAGACGTACGGGCAGGCGGTCCTGCGCGGCAAGGACGGCTCGGTCCGGCAGATCCCGGCCGGGCTGTACGAGATGAGGGTCGACGGCGGCGGCATGCTCCAGACGTACGGAGTCGGAGTCGCCGGCTACGCGCAGCCCCAGGCCCGGTACACGGAGAGCGGCTGGGGCGTCAGCCCCCTCGCCGGGAACGCCGAAGCGGGCCGGATCCGCTGGGTGCTGGAGCACTCCTACCCGCAGCACAACGACCTGGCCGGGCTGGCGAAGGCGGCCGGGGCCGGGGCGCTGACGGCGGAGAGCGCGGCGGCCGGGACCCAGGTCGCGATCTGGCGGCTGGCCGACGGGGCACAGGTGGAGGCGGCCGACCCGGCCGCCGAGCGGCTGGCGGACTACCTCCAGCGGGAGGCGGGCCGGCTGCCGGAGCCGCCGGCCTCGCTGGGGCTGGACCCCGGGCAGGTGTCCGGCCCGCTGACGGGCGCCGCCGGCACCCGGCTGGGCCCGGTCACCGTCCGGACGGGGGCGCAGAGCGTGACCGTCACCCCGGACGCGGCCGCCACCGCCATGGGGGTGCGGGTCGTCGACGCCGAGGGGCGGCCGGTCACCTCCGCCGCGAACGGCAGCCGGCTGTACTTCGAGGTGCCGGCCGGCACCCCGGACGGGACCGCCTCGGTGACCGTGCACGGCTCCACGAAGGTGCCCGTCGGGCGCGTCTTCACCAGCGGGATCCCGGCCGAGGCGCAGATCGTGGCGGGCTCCAGCGAGTCCGCCGCGGCCGCGGGCGCGACGGCGGTCTGGCCGCGGCCGCCGGCCGCACCGGCGGGCACGGTGGGCCAGCTGGCCGGCACGGCCGAGGTGGCGACGGCCGCCGAGTCCGCGACGGCCGGGTCGGACTCCCCGGACGAGGAGCGGCTGGCGACCAGCGGCAGCTCCGCGGCCACCCCGGTCATCGCCTCCCTCGCGGTCGGGCTGGTGGTGCTGGGCGGCATGGTGGTCCTGCTGCTGCGCAAGCGGCCGTTGGAGGGGGAGGACGCCGAAGGGTGATTCCGTCCGGCCGGCCGGGGTAAGCGCGAAGGGTGGCTGATCAGAATCAGGAACTGACCTGGCGGGGCACGCTCGCGGCGTGGGACCGGCACCTCTTCGACGCGGTGGCCAGGCGGCACTGGCCCGGCGCCGAACGGGTACTGCCCGCCCTCGGGCGGGCAGCGAACCACGGGGTGCTGTGGGGCGGGACCGCCGCGGCGCTCGCCCTCCTCGGCTCGCCCCGGGCGCGGAAGGGGGCGCTCAGCGCGGCCGCCTCGCTCGCGCTGGCCTCGGTGACCATCAACACCGTCGGCAAATGGTCCGTGCGCAGGCCCAGGCCGCTGCTGGAGGGGGTGCCGACGGTGCGGCAGCCGGCCGTGCCGCCGTGGACCACCTCCTTCCCGTCCGGGCACTCCGCCTCGGCCGCCGCCTTCACCGCCGGGCTCGCCCTGGAATCCCCCGGATGGGGCGCCGTGGTGGCCCCGGTGGCCGCGTCGGTGGCCTTCTCCCGGGTCTACACCGGCGTGCACTACCCGTCCGACGTGCTGGCGGGCGCGGCGCTCGGGGTCGCGGCCGGGTTCGCCGTACGCGGCCTCGCGCGGCGGGCCGAGCGCGCGCGGGCGGTCCGGGGCACCGAGCGGCCGGCGGCGGGCGCGCCCGCGCTGCCGGACGGGGCCGGGCTGACGGTCGTCGCGAACACCGCGTCGGGCACCGCGGCCGGCAGCGCGGCGCTCGACGTCCTGCGCGAGCGGCTGCCGGAGGCGGAGATCGTGGAGTGCGCGGGGGAGGGGGTGGAGTCCGCGATGGCGGCCGCCGCCGCCCGGGCCACCGTGCTCGGGGTGTTCGGGGGCGACGGCACGGTCAACGCCGCCGCGACCGCCGCCCTGCGGGCCGGGGTGCCGCTGGCGGTGTTCCCCGGGGGCACGCTGAACCACTTCGCCCTGGACCTCGGCCTCACCGGCCCGGAGGACACCTGCCGCGCCCTCGCCACGGGCCAGGCGATCCGCATCTCCCTGGGCCGCTTCACCCCGGCCCCCGCCACCACCTCAGACCCGAACGACCCCGCCCCCGGCGACGCCCCCGCCTCCGCCGGCCCGGGGAGCTCCGCCCCGGCCGCTCCCGCGTCCGGCTCCGCGCCCGCCTCCCGCCCGGCCGCTCCCGCCCCCGGCTCCGGCCCCGGCGGGGCGCACGGTTCCGGCGGTGCGGGTGGGGCCCGTCCGGGCGGGGAGGCCGGGACGGCCGGCGGGGACGCGTCCGGGTACTTCCTGAACAACTTCAGCATCGGGGCCTATCCCGAGCTGCTGCGCCACCGGCTGCGATGGGCGCCGCGGATTGGGGGCGGGCCCGCCGCGGTGCTGGCCGCGTGGCGGGTGCTGCGCGCCGAGCGGCCCGTACGGCTGACCCTCGCCGGGCGCCCCCGCAGCGCGTGGCTGCTCTTCGCGGGCAACGGCACCTACCAGGGCACCGGCCCCGCACCCCGCCGCCGCGCCGGCCTCGGCGAGGGCCTGCTCGACCTCCGGCTCGTCCACGGCGGCGGCCGCCCCGGCCCGCGCCTGCTCGCCGCGGCCTTCGCCGGCCCGCTCAGCCGGTCCCCCGTCCACGTGGCGACCCGGCTGCGCAGCCTGCGCGTCGCGGACATCCCGGAAGGCACCCCGCTCGCCTACGACGGCGAGTACGCCCGGGCCCCCGCCGCGCTCGTCCTCGACGCCCTCCCCGACGCCCTGGTCGTCTACCGCCCCCACTGAAGCCCGGCGCCCGACCAGTGGCCCGGCACCGCACCCGGGCGGACACGTACGGTCACCCGCCCCTGGCCGGGCCGCTCCGGCGCGGCCCGGAGGCCGCTCCCGCGCCCCTCCGGGCCGTCTCGCGGAACCGGACGGGTTTCCCCCGGGGGATGGACGTACGGCAGTATGGGGTGTATCTGCCCACCATCGATCTGCCGGACGGTTTCTCTTGGCTGAGTACATCTACACCATGCGCAAGACGCGCAAGGCGCACGGTGACAAGGTGATCCTCGACGACGTCTTCCTGAACTTCCTGCCGGGCGCGAAGATCGGTGTCGTCGGCCCGAACGGCGCCGGCAAGTCCACCGTCCTGAAGATCATGGCGGGCATCGAGCAGCCGTCCAACGGTGACGCCTTCCTGGCACCGGGCTACTCCGTCGGCATCCTCATGCAGGAGCCCAAGCTCGACGAGTCCAAGACCGTCCTGCAGAACGTCGAGGACGGCGTCGGCGAGATCAAGCAGAAGCTCAACCGGTTCAACGCGATCGCCGAGGAAATGGCGACGAACTACACCGACGAGCTGATGGAGGAGATGGGCAAGCTCCAGGACGACCTGGACCACGCCAACGCGTGGGACCTCGACGCCCAGCTGGAGCAGGCCATGGACGCCCTGGGCTGCCCGCCCGGCGACTGGCCCGTCACCAACCTCTCCGGTGGTGAGAAGCGCCGCGTGGCCCTCTGCAAGCTGCTGCTGGAGGCCCCCGACCTGCTGCTCCTCGACGAGCCCACCAACCACCTCGACGCCGAGTCCGTGAACTGGCTGGAGCAGCACCTGGCCCAGTACAAGGGCGCCGTCGTGGCCGTCACCCACGACCGCTACTTCCTCGACAACGTCGCCGAGTGGATCCTCGAACTCGACCGCGGCCGCGCGCACCCCTACGAGGGCAACTACTCCACCTACCTGGAGAAGAAGGCCGAGCGCCTCAAGGTCGAGGGCAAGAAGGACGAGAAGCGCGCCAAGCGCCTCAAGGAAGAGCTGGAGTGGGTCCGCTCCAACGCCAAGGGCCGCCAGGCCAAGTCCAAGGCCCGCCTCGCCCGCTATGAGGAGATGGCGGCCGAGGCCGACAAGATGCGCAAGCTCGACTTCGAGGAGATCCAGATCCCGCCGGGCCCGCGCCTGGGCTCGATCGTGGTCGAGGTCTCGAACCTCTCGAAGGCGTTCGGCGACAAGGTCCTCATCGACGACCTGTCCTTCACGCTGCCGCGCAACGGCATCGTCGGCATCATCGGCCCGAACGGCGCCGGCAAGACCACGCTCTTCAAGATGATCCAGGGCCTGGAGAAGCCGGACTCCGGCGAGATCAAGGTCGGCGAGACCGTCAAGATCTCGTACGTGGACCAGGGCCGCGCCAACATCGACCCCAAGAAGACCCTCTGGGCGGTCGTGTCGGACGAGCTGGACTACATCAACGTCGGCCAGGTCGAGATGCCGTCCCGCGCGTACGTCAGCGCCTTCGGCTTCAAGGGCCCGGACCAGCAGAAGCCGGCCGGGGTCCTCTCCGGCGGTGAGCGCAACCGCCTCAACCTCGCGCTCACCCTCAAGCAGGGCGGCAACCTGCTGCTCCTCGACGAGCCCACCAACGACCTCGACGTCGAGACCCTGAGCTCGCTCGAGAACGCGCTGCTGGAGTTCCCGGGTGCGGCCGTGGTCGTCTCCCACGACCGCTGGTTCCTGGACCGAGTGGCCACGCACATCCTCGCCTACGAGGGTGACTCGAAGTGGTTCTGGTTCGAGGGCAACTTCGAGTCCTACGAGAAGAACAAGGTCGAGCGGCTCGGCCCGGACGCCACGCGTCCGCACCGCGCCACCTACAAGAAGCTCACCCGGGGCTAGGTCGCCGTCATGGCCAGACACCACTACAGGTGCCCCCTCCGCTGGGCGGACATGGACGCCTTCGGGCACGTCAACAACGTCGTCTTCCTCCGCTACCTGGAGGAGGCGCGCATCGACTTCATGTTCCGCCTGGCGCCGGGGGAGGGCAGCGAGTCCTTCACGGGCGGTTCCGTCGTGGCCCGCCACGAGATCGACTACAAGCTCCCCCTGGTGCACCGGCACGAGCCGGTGCTCATCGAGTCCTGGGTGACCCGGATAGGGGCCGCGTCCCTGACCATCCGCTACGAGGTCAAGGACGAGGCGACCGAGGACACCCCGGAGACCGTCTACGTCCGCGCCGAGACGGTCGTCGTGCCCTACAACCTCGCCGAGGGGCGGCCCCGCCGCATCACCGACGAGGAACGGCACTTCCTCCAGCAGTACCTCGACACCCCCGAGAACGCTCCCGCGGCCGCCGAAGGGCGCCTCGCGGCATGAGTGACCAGCTGCGCCTCGCCGACTCCGGGGAGGCGGCGGACCTCGCCGCCTTCCTGGGCCGGCTGGTGCACTACGACCGCGCCGCCGCGGTCCGCCTGCAGGCGCGGGCGGGCGGCGGCGCGCTCGCCGTCTTCGGACGGCCGCCCTCCTTCGAGGTCCTGGCCGTCCGTACGGCACGCCTCGCCGAGCCCTGCGCGACCCCGCTGGACCTCACCGTCTCCGCGGGCGAGCTGCTGGAGTCCGTCGACGAGAGCGGCGCCGCCGTGACCGTGCCCGGGGCCGTCACCGGCCCGCCCTGGGCGGGGGTCCTGCCGCCCCGCGGCGGCTGGCGGCCCGTTCCCGGCCTGCCCGGCCCGGAGGCGGTACGGGCCGCCGTGGCCGCCGCCGTCGCCGAGTTCCGCGCCCGGGACGAGGCCCTGCCCCCGCAGCACCGGACCCGCTCCGAGCGCGACCGCATCGGCCGCGAGATCTGGTCGCGGACCCTGGGCGACACCGAACTCCCGCTGCGCGCGGTGCACGCCGCGCAGTCCCTGGGCTTCCTGCGGCCGGTACGCGCCACCGTGCCCGCCGGCGCCACCGTGCCCTCCGGCGCGGCCGGTCCCGCACCGGTGGCCCTGTTCACCTCCGGCGGCTGGCTGCGGCTCAGCACCCCGTACGGCTCCGTCGCCCTGCGCCGCCCCGGCGGCCTCGCCGGCCTGGGCGCCCTCCAGGTGCGGCCGGCCTAACAGCGCCCGGTCCCGGCCCGCCGGGCTGCCGATCCGCCGGCCCGCCGGGCCGCAGGGACCGCCCGCCCGTGCCCCGTACGGGCCTGGGCCGGCCGGTCGACGGGGCCCGCGTACGGTCGGCCACCGGGGCCCCGCGGCGGGTGGGCGGACTAGGGGGTGTTGCGAAAGTCCTGCACGATGCCCACGGCGCCCGGCACGCACTCTCGCCGCACCGGCCGAAGCCCCGAGTACGCCCAGTACGAGGGCCTTCGCCCGGCACGCCGAGAGCACGCACCGGACACCGCGGGCACCGCACAGGACTTTCGCAACACCGCCTAGCCCGCGGTGTTGATCATCGAGGCGGCCGCGTAGGTCAGGTACCGCCACAGCTGCGCCTCGTGCTCCGGCGCCAGGCCCAGCTCGTCCACCGCCACCCGCATGTGTCCCAGCCACGCGTCGTGCGCGGCCGCGTCCACCTGGAACGGCGCGTGCCGCATGCGCAGGCGCGGGTGCCCGCGGTTCTCGCTGTACGTGGTCGGACCGCCCCAGTACTGCATCAGGAACAGCGCGAACCGCTCCTCGGCGGGCCCGAGGTCCTCCTCCGGGTACATCGGACGCAGCAGCGGATCCCCCGCGACCCCCTGGTAGAAGCGGTGGACCAGCCGGCGGAAGGTCTCCTCACCGCCCACCAGCTCGTAGAAGGTCGTCTCCTGGACCGTGCTCTGAGGCTCGTCATTCACCTGACCATCGTCTCAGACGCCCGGACGGAGGACCCCGGTCCTAGGACCACGGGCGAAGCGGCCGCCGCGCGGTCGCACCCCGGGCCCGCCCGCAGCACAGTGGAGGCATGGGCACGGCGAAGGCCGGGGAAAAGGACCTGCGGGAGACCGCGCACGCCGCCCAGGTACGGGAACTCACCGCTGCCGGCGTGCTGGAGGACCCGGCCTGGCGGGCGGCCTTCACCGCCGTGCCCCGCCACCTGTTCGTGCCGTGGTTCTGGACCGGCCGTGGAGCGGGCCACGAGCGCCTGTGGGCCGAGGACCCGGACCCCGAGCGCCGGGCCCGCTGGCTGCGCGGCGTCTACACGGACGCCCCGCTCGCGACCCGGCTGCGCGACGGCGAGCTGGTCTCCTCCAGCAGCCAGCCCTCCCTCATGGCGAAGATGCTGGACTCGCTGGAGGTGCGCGACGGGGACAACGTGCTGGAGATCGGCGCCGGCACCGGCTACAACGCGGCCCTGCTCTGCCACCGGCTCGGCGACGGCCTCGTCACCACCGTGGACCTGGACGAGGAGATCACCGAGTCGGCGCGCTCCCATCTGGCGCTGCTCGGCTACCGGCCCACCGTGGTGACCGGGGACGGGGCGCGCGGCTGTCCCGCGCGGGCGCCCTTCGACCGGATCCTGGTGACCTGCACCCTGCCGCTGATCCCGCCCGCCTGGCTCGCCCAGTGCCGGCCGGGGGCGCGGATCCTGGCCCCGCTGTCGACCGGGCTGATCGCGCTCACCGTCCGGGACGCGGGCTTCGCGGAGGGGCGCTTCCTGCACACCTCCGCCTACTTCGTCCCGCTGCGCGGGGCCACGGCCGCGCCGGGGCCGCCCGGGGCGACGGGGCCGCTGCACGGGGTTCCGTACGAGCTGGTGGAGAACGAGCGCTTCCAGTTCCTGCTGATCCTCACCGCGGACGTGCTCCACCCGCGCGAGGCACTGGACCTGTGGCGGCGCGAGGGCAGGCCCGCGCGCGAACGGTTCGGCGTCACGGTCACCCCGGAGGGACAGTGGTCCTGGCTCGACGATCCCCAGGGGCCCTACGTGTGGCCCCTGGGGGAGGACACCGGCTAGCCGCGCCGGACGGTGATGGTGGTCCAGGCGCCCACGTGGACGCGGTCGCCGTCGCCGAGGGGGACCGGGACGTAGGGCTGGATGGGCTCCTCGCCGCCGTTGATGGTGGTGCCGTTGGTGGAGTTCTGGTCGACGACCGCCCAGCTCTGGTCCGGCTGCTGGACGAGCACCGCGTGCTGGTGGGAGACGCCCGGGTCCTCCGGCGGCACCGACAGGTCGATGTCCGGGGACTCACCCGTCGAGGCGCGGCGCCGGCCGATGGTGATCTGGCCGCCGGAGAGCGGGAGGTGCAGCTCCGGGGAGTACGCGGGCAGGTTGAGCCCGGCGGCCTCGGGGCCGCTGCGCTGCATCATCGCCATGAAGTACGAGCGGTCGGGGCCGATCGTCGCGGACCAGGAGGCGTCGCCGCCGTTCCGCTCCGGGGCGGCCGTGAAGGACTCGGGCCGCGACGGCTGCGGTGCGGGCTGCTGCCCGTACCCGGGCTCCTGGTACCGCGGCTCCTCGTACTCCTGCCGCGCGGGCTGCTGCGCCGCCGGCGGCGGGACCGGGGGTGCGGCCGGGGGTGCGGCCGGCCGCGGCGGTACGGGCTGCTCCGGCGCGGGCGGCTGGAGCAGCCAGTCGTCCTCGGCCTGGAGCGGCTCGGCCGGGCGGTTGACCCGCGACGGGCGGGAGCCCTGGTACTCGAAGTGGTCCTGGGAGTACACCGGCTGCGGCGGGGCCGGCGGAGGCGGGACCGCTCCCGTGCCGGTCCCCGCGCCTGCGCCCGTGCCCGTTCCCGCGCCGGTCGCCGTACGCGTGAGGAAGTTGTAGCGGCACTCCTCGCAGAAGGGGGCCATCGCCTCGCGCGGGGTCCGGCACTGCGGGCACAGCTCGGCCTGGGCGGTCGGCTCGCCGCCGGTGGGAGGGTAGCCGTAGCCGTAGGAGGGCGCCGCGGCGGCCGCCGCGGGGGCGGCCATCCGGTGGCCGCAGACCTCGCACCAGTCGTCGGAGGCGGACTGGTGGCCGTTCGGGCAGGTCGGCATCGCGGCGGTTCCCCCTTCTCCCTGCGTCATCGCGTCAGGCTTCTTCTCAGGTCTTCTTCACTCGGACGGTCTGCGTCGAACGCGTCTCAAGGGTCATCTCGTCGGCATCGGCGACCTTCGCCTTCAGCCGCACAGTACCCGCCACCGCGTCCACGACATCCACCACCTTCGCCAGCAGTTTGGCGGTGTCGGCGTTACCCGAGGCGCTCGCCAGCTGGACGGCACGGCCGAGCTTTGCCGTCGCGCTGTCGACATCGCCCATTTTGCGGGCTTCCAGCCCCTGCTGGATAGCCTCCGCGAGCTCCGCCTGCCCCGTGTAGTGCGCCACTTGGGGGCTGATGGCCGTCGAGGCCGCCAGGTCGTCCGTCCACACCGCCCGGACCAGGCCCTGCGCCAGCGGGGGCCGCGGTTCGCCGTCCGGGCCGGGCAGTACGAGCGAGGCGCGCGCGGCCAGCATCTCCTGGCCCAGCGCCGCGCCCGGCACCCGTACGCACACGTGGTACTCGCGGGACTCGTCGCCCCAGGAACCCGTCGGGTAGTCCCCGGCGCGCGGGCCGGCCTCGGTGCGGCGGTCCGTCAGGTCCTGCACGGACGGCGAGACCTGCTTGACGTAGCGGACCTCCGCGCCGACCGGGGTCCACAGGCGCAGCGCGACGTCCGCGACCTCCTTGCCCATGACCTTCGCCATCATGCGGGTGAAGTCCCCGGCGAGGTGGGCCGGATCGGCGACGATGTCGGCGGAGCCGAGCAGCGCGCTCGCGATGCCGGTCACCTCCTTCACCTCCCAGTCCGTGCCCACCCCGCGGGCGTCGCAGGTGAAGCGGCCGGCGCAGGCGTCGAGGGTGGCGCGCAGCACGGCCGGGTCCTCGTGCTCGTTGCGGCCGTCGGTGAGCAGGATGCCGTGCCGGATCGTGGCGGGGGTCCGGCGCAGCAGGCCGTCGGCGAGCCGCAGCCAGGTGCCGATGGCGGTGCCGCCGCCGGCGCGCAGGCCGCGCAGGGCCTCCTTGGCCTGGGCGCGGGTGGCCGGCCCGGCGGTGGCGAGGCCGCCCTGGCCGGGGTAGACCTCCCTGGCCTCGTGCGTTCCGGCGATCACCGCGAAGGCCGTGCCGTCGCGCAGGGTGTCGATCGCGGCGGCGGTGGCCTCGCGGGCGCCGCGCATCTTGTCCGGCGGGTACTCCATGGAGCCGGAGCAGTCGACCATGATCACGACGGCTGCGTCCTGGCCGAGCGCGCGCGATGCGGTGGCGGTGGCTCCGCCGCTGGAGGTGACCGTCACGATGGCGTGCACGTCGCGGCCGCCCTCGGGCAGGAACTCGTTCTGGTACACCTCCACGCTGAAACGGGGTGCGCTCGGCTTGGCGAAGTTCGCCATCGGTCGGTCTCCTCCTCCGGGCTGGCTGGGGCAGGCGCTCAGGCCTGGGGGTGGGCCTGCGGTTCCGCTTGGGGTTCCGCTTCCGGCGCCGCGTGGGCTTCCGCGGGGGCCTGCGGCGGTGCCTCCGCCGGTCCCGCGAAGGGCACGACGGCGACGGTGATGTTGTCATGACCACCCCCGTCCAGGGCGTGCCCGACCAGTACCTGGGCACTGTGCAGGGGCCGGGCGGCCGCGTCCGCGGGGACCACCTGCGCCATCTCCTGCGCGGACTCGGCGTAGTTCCACAGGCCGTCGGTGCATACGACGACCACGCCCGGGTGGTCCGGTCTGAAGCTGGCGGTGTGCGGTTCGAGGTCGTACGCGTCGGCTCCGAGCCAGCCGGTGATGGCGTGGGCCCGGGCGTCGGCGTAGGCCTCGGCCTCGCCCATCAGGCCCGCCGCGACCATCTGGGCGGCCCAGGAGTCGTCCTCGGTGAGCCGGCGGGCCGGCGCCGCGCGGTCGTCGGGCACCCAGTAGGCGCGGCTGTCGCCGACCCAGCCGACGGTCAGCACACCGCCGCTGACGACGGCGCCGACCAGGGTGCAGGCCGGGGCGTTCTGCGCGCCGGGGGCCGGCGGGGCGAGGGCGGTCACCGCGGCGGCCGCCGCGAGGATCGCCTCGTGCATGGCCTCCGCCGGGCGGGCGCCGCGCGGAAGGGCCTCCAGCAGTGCCTCGTTGGCGGCGCCGGCGGCGGCCGCCGAGGCCTCGTCGGGGCGGCTGGCGGAGGAGACGCCGTCGCACACGATGGCGACGGTCGCGGCGGAGCCGTCGGGCAGGGCCGTCGCGGACACCGCGAAGGAGTCCTCGTTGCGGTGGTGGCGCAGGCCGCGGTCACTGACGGCGGCGACGCTGCAGAGCTCCTCCTCCAGGTGGTCCCGCTCGCGCGGCTGCGCGTGGCCGCAGTGCTCGCAGTACCCGTCGGGGTCCACGTGTCCGGCGCGGCAGGCGACGCAGGTCCGGCCCTCGCCCTGCGGGGCGCCGCCGTACGGGACTTCGTGCGCCTCGGGCTGCTGCGCGGCGGGGCACGGCTCCGGGTGCGGACCGCTCTGCGGTGCGGCGGCGTACGGGGACTCGGGGCCGGGGCCGGGCGGGTCGTGGCGGACGCCGCCGGAGCCCGCGTACGGGTCCCCCTGCGCGCCGCCCTGCCGGGCACTGCCGTACGGGCCCTCCTGCGGGACGGCCCCGGCGGCGCCGCCGTACGGCTCCTCCGGTCCGGGCGCGGCGGCGGCCCAGGGGGCGTCCGGCCCGGTCTCCTCCTCCCACCCGGGGGCGGGCACCCCGTACTCCGCCGGGGCGCCGGGGCCCGGGACGGCGGAGTACGCGGCCCCGGCCGGCACGGCGGCGGGCTCGGCGGCGCCGGGCGGCGCGGCCGGGCCCGCGCCCGCCGGGGCGCTCGGAGCCTCGTACCCGGTCCGGCCCGCCGCACCCGGGGTGGGGGTGACGGGGAGCGTCGGGGTGGGATCCGAGGCGGGGGGCGCGGCGGAGAGGGCGTACCCGCACACCCCGCAGAAACGGTCACCCTCCTCCAGCGGTTCCGCGCAGCTGGGGCAGCCCGACAGCCGATGCATCGACATCACTCACACCCACGTCCGGGGACGGAAACGGTTTGCCCGTTCCACCAGTTCGATCCGCTCCTCGCCCCGCTGCGCGAGCCGGGCGAGGACGCGGTAGGAGCGTTCCAGGCCGAACCGCAGCCCCCGCTCGTCCAGTTGACTGCCGAGCAGCGAGGTCCGGCCGGGGTCGGCACCCCGGCTACCCGACAGTACCCAGTCCAGGGCGGAGCCCAGAACCTCCGTCGCCAGCCGCTCCTGCCGCTCCGGGTCCAGCCCGAACCGCCGCAGCGCCTCCACCTGGTCGGACGCCGCCGCGAGGTCGGCCAGCAGCTCCTCCTGCGGGGAACGGTCGCGCAGGCGTGCCCGTACCGCCGCCACCCGTGCGGCGGTGTAGTGGATGGAGGCCTCCGGTACGGATTCCAGGGTGCGCACCGCCGCGTCCCGGTCACCGGCCGCCAGCTGGACCCGGGCCAGCCCGAAGGCCGCGCTCACGAAGCCCGGGTCGGTGATCCAGACGAGCCGGTAGTACTCGGCGGCGTTGTCCAGCTGGCCCAGGATCTCCGCGCACAGCCCGAGCGCCAGCTTCGGCGCGGGCTCGCCCGGGAAGGCGTCGTAGACGGCGTCGAAGGACAGGGCCGCTATCTCGTCGTCCCCGGTGGCCAGGGAGGCGATCCCGCGCGCCCACACCACCCGCCAGTCGTCCGGATGCCGGGCCTCCAGCTCGGCCAGCGCCTCTCCGGCGACGGCCAGTTCGCCCAGTTCGAGCCGGGCGCGCAGTTCACGCAGCCGCAGCTCGACGGAGTCGGCCGGGGCCGAGCCCAGCGCGCCCAGCAGGTCGGCCGGCGCGGAGGCGAGCAGCCCGGCGAGGAACCCGGCGTTGGGGTCGGCCGGGTCCACCAGCGGCACCGGCAGGGCGAGGGCGGTGTCGCGGGCGTCGAGTACCGCGAGCCCGGCAGTGGCCGGCAGCGGTCCCCGGGCGGCCGGGAGCGGCGCGGACGCGGGCGCGGCGGCGGCAGCCGGGGCCTGCCGGGCCCCGGGCACGGCGGCCCCGGCCACGTGCGTGGCGGTGGTGCCGAGCCCGGCCGTCCCCGTGCCGCCGATCCCCGGCCCGGTCGTCCCCGTGCCGCCGATCCCCGGCCTGGTCGTCCCCGTGCCGCCGATCCCCGGCCCGGTCGTCCCCGTCACGCCGGTCCCCGGCCCGGCCCCGCCCGCGGCAGCGGCCGCCGGCCCGGTCACCGGCCCGGCCGCGGGGACACCGCCCCCGGGCGGGCTCGCGGATCCGGCTCCGGCCGCGGCCGGGTCCCAGGCCTGCGCCACGGCCCGGCCCCCGGGCACAGCCGCGCTCATGGCCGCGCCCCCCGGCGCCGCGCCGCCCGCCGGACCCTGCTGCGCCGGCAGCGTGACCGCGGGCCGACCGGCCGGGGCGGAGCTCCCGCGCACGGAGCCGGCGCGCCGGCCGAACCATCCGCCCCGCCGGGAGGCGACGGCCCGCACGCCCAGCCGGGACACCTCCGCCCCCGGCGCGTCCTCGTACAGCCGGTTGTCGGGAACCCGCAGCTCCGGCCCGAACAGGGTCGACAGCTGAGGCCGCGGCCGGCCCGTCTGCAGCGCGACCACCTCCCGCAGCACACCCGTCAGCTGGTCGGCCATCTCCTGCGCGGACGCGAACCGCCGCCCCGGATCCGGATCGGTCGCCCGTACCAGCAGCCGGTAGAACGACTCGTACCGCTGGAACACCTCGATGTGCTCCGGATCCGGCAGCGAGTCCACGAACACGTTCGTGTAGCCCTGGAAGTCGAACGTCAGCACCGCCAGGGTCCGCGCCACCGTATACAGGTCCGAGGCCACCGACGGGCCCAGCTCCGCCACCTCCGGCGCCTGGTAGCCGACCGTGCCGTATATGGCCGACTCCTCGTCGTCCATCCGCCGGACCGCGCCCATGTCGATCAGCTTCAGCTGGTCCTGCCGCTGGATCGCGTTGTCGACCTTGAAGTCGCAGTACAGCAGGTTGCGGCTGTGCAGGTGCCCCAGCGCCTCCAGCGCCTCGATCCCGTACGCGCACGCCTGCTCCACGGGCAGCGGATCGCGCCGCCCGTCCGGCCGGCGCCGCTCGTTGGCGATCTCCTTCAGCGACTTGCCGCCCACGTACTCCATGACGATGTACCCGTCCAGCGAACCCGTCCGCTGGTCCAGGTGCTCCACGAAGTTGTAGATCCGCACGATGTTGGAGTGCTCGATCTCCGCGAGGAAGCGCCGCTCGGAGATCGCCGCCTCCATCGCGTCCTGGTCACCCGTGTCGAGCAGGCCCTTGAGCACCACCCACCGGTCCGACACGGCCCGGTCCACCGCCAGGTAGACCCAGCCGAGCCCCCCGTGCGCCAGGCAGCCCGCCACCTCGTACTGGCCGTGCACCACGTCCCCGGCGCGCAGCTTCGGCACGAACGAGTACGGGTGCCCGCACTTCGTGCAGAAGCCCTCCGTACGGCCCGGCCGGTCCCCGCGCGCCCGGCCCACCGGCGCCCCGCAGTCCGAGCGCGAGCAGAACCGCTTGCGCTCCGGCACCTCCGGGTTCTCCAGCACCGCCGCCGACGGGTCCGGACGCGGCACCTCCGGCACGCTGACCAGCCCGGCACCCAGCCGGCTGCGCCCCGAGGAGGGCGCCGACGAGCCCGAACTTCGCACCGACACCGACCGGGTCGACACCGACCCCGGCAGCGAGCGCGACAGCCGCCCGGACACCGAACGGCGCGAGGACGACGACCGGGAGGACCGGGACGAGCGCGCCGACGCCGAGGAACGCCCGGAACCGCGCGAACCCGCCGACCCCCGGGAATCGCCCTGCCGGGCGGCGCTCGTCATCCCCGTCGGCGGCGACACCAGCTCCTCGGCACCCGCGGCGACCGCGCCCGCCGGCGCGAGCCCGCACGTGTCGCAGTACACCTCGCCGCCGCCCATGTCCTCGTACGCGCCCGGGCAGCCGGGGCGGAGGCACGGCGCTCCGATCAGGCTCATCCCTCCTCCTCCCCCGGCCGTCCGGGCCGGATGTCCTGCGGCGCCGACGCCTCCGCCGTCGCCTGCTGGTAGCGCCACACCGCCTCCTCCGCGACCCGCAGGTCGCAGGGGGCGCTCCACAGCATCCGCCGGGCCGTGTCGTACCGCTCGATCAGCAGCGGGTCCTCCGCCAGGCCCAGCCGGGCCACCTTCGCCTTGTACGCGTCGAGCCGCCCGCGCAGCTCCGCGCGCACCGCCAGGGGCGCCGTCACCGCGGTCAACGATTCGCGGGCCCGCCGCAGTTCCTCCTCGGCCCGGTCCTCCAGCGCGTCCAGCAGCGGGGACAGCCGGTGCCACTGCGAGCGCCGCCGGTACTCGGCCGCCGCCGCGAGCTGCTCCTGCAGGGCCGTCGGCGGACCGCTGACCGCCGGGACCTCCGACGCCGCGATCTTCGCCAGCACCTCCACGCGTGCCGCCCGCGCCTCCGCCAGGGTCCGGTCGGCCCGCGACAGCAGGTCCCGCACGGCGATCAGCCGCTGCTCCGCGTCCTGCCGCACCGTCAGGACCGCCTCGACCTCACGCCGTACGTCGTCCAGCGCGCGCGCCGCCCGGTCGTAGCGGGTGGTGTCCGGCCGGCCCCCGCCCGGAGCGGAACTCCCCGCCACCGGAACCCAGAAGGCCAGCGGGTCCTCGATCACCGCCGCCCGCAGCTGCGCCAGCTCGGCGGTGATCCCCTCCAGGTCGTCCCCCGAGGGGTGCTCGCCCGGCCGGACCCCCACCGAGTGCGCCAGCGAACGCGTCCGGTGAAGTTCGGCCGCGAGCAGGTCGATCCGCGCGGGCAGCGCCGACCACACCGCGTCGGCGGCGACCACCACGTCCAGGGAGGACGCGTACAGCTCGTTCATCCGTGCCACCAGCTCCGCCAGCGAGAAGCGCTCCGCCAGCGCCGCGCCCTCCGCACCGGCCCCGGCGATCGTCACCCCGGGACCGCGCAGCCGCTCCGTCAGCTCGGCCAGGTCCTCCCGGCCGGGCCAGCGGCGCCGCTCGCGGATCTCCCGGGCGGCGGCCAGCGCCCCGCTGTAGGCGTCGAAGTACGTCCACAGCCGGGTCACCGCCGCGTCCGCGGCGGCCCACCGCTCCTTGGTGACCCCGCTCAGCGCGGCCCCTTCCAGCAGCCGCCGCCCCGCGTGGTCCTGGAGCGCGAGCAGGGAGGTCTCGACGGCCTCGTGCTCCGCGCCGAGGCGCGCCAGCGCGCGGTCGACCTCGTCCCGGTCCATCACCGCGGCCCCCGCCCCCGGCCTGCCCGCGAGGAACCCGCCCTGCTGGAACCCGCCCTGCTGGAACCCCCCGGCGTGGGACCCCCCGGGATGGGAGCCGCCCGCAGGGGGCCCGCTCGTGTGACGCTCGCTCACGTACCGCTCCGAATCCGCCATGGGCCTCAGCCGTCCCGGTACTTGGGCGCCGGCGGCACGCTGGCCTTCGGCAGGACGTCCTCGAAGTGCTTCCGGTACGAGGTCGCCCACGGGCTCTGGTCACCGCCCGCCCGGTAGTTCTCCAGCACCTTGTTGACCCGGCGCACCAGGTCGGAGGCGTCCTTGTTCATCGCCACCCCGTACAGCTCCCGGGTGAACGGCGCCCCGACCAGCTGAACCGACGGGTCCTGCGCCGCCTGCCCGGCGGCCAGCGCGTTGTCGGTGATGATCCCGTCCACCTCACCCAGCTGGAGCCGCACCAGGCAGTCCAGCTGGTTCGCCACCGACACCCCGACCGAGCCGTGCGGCTGGGCCTTCAGCGCAGCCTCCGCCGTCGAACCGGCCGCCGTGCAGATCCGGCGGCCCTTCAGCGAGGCGTCGTACCCGGTGATCGGCGAGCCCTTGGGGGCCAGCACCTGCTGCCCGCCCTCGAAATAGGCGGTGGAGAAGGCGACGTCCTCCAGGCGCTTGCAGTTGATCGTCATGGTCCGCACAACGACGTCCACCCGGCCCTCCTGGAGTGCCGGGATGCGCTGGCTGGTCGGGATGGCCCGGTAGATGACCGCGTCCTCGCTGCCCAGGATGTCCTTCGCTATGGCCTTCACCAGGTCGATGTCGAAACCGTCCAGGCGGCCGTCCGGATTGCGGTAGCCCCACTTGAAGCTGTTCTGGTCCACGCCCGCCACGAGCTTGCCCGCCTTGCGGATCCGCTCGATCGCCGGACCGTCCAGCCCCGACGGGCGCAGGCTGGCCTCCGGGTCCCGGCAGGTGTCGGCCGGCGCGTACGGGGCCACCGCGACCGAAGCCGGCTCGTGGACCGGCCCCGAGCCGCCGCCGGACGAGGAGCCGGCCAGCGGCAGCAGCACGGCCGCAGCCGTCACCGCGCAGGCCGCCGCCATGGCGCTGACCCCGCCCCAGCCGCGCAGCCGGCGCGCCGCGCGCCGCACCCGCACGGCCGCCCCCGCCGCCTGTGACGGGGCAGCCGCGGGCGCCCCGCCCCCCTCCGCCTGCTCCGGCGTCCCGTACGGCTCGTTCAGCTCCGGCCCGGTCCCTCGTATCCGCATCGATCTCACCTGTACTCCGAAAGCCTGCGACCGATGCCCAGGAGGGCCGCCGCCGCGCCGGCGACCGCCAGCAGCGCCGAGCCCGTCACCAGCCCGCCGAGCGCGCCGAGGCCGTCCCGGGCGGCCACGGTGAACTGCGCCTGCTCATGGGCCAGGGCCCGCTCCAGGGAGGCGTCCACCGTGTCGAACGAGGCCCCGCTGCTGTCCCTGTGCTCCGCGTCCCCGATCACCCGGGGCAGAGCCTGCTCGTAGTCGCCCTTCATGTCGGCGTCCCGGGCCGCCGCGTGCCGCTGCTTCCACTGCGCCACGCCCTCGACGGCCTTCGAGACGGGCTCCCGGCCGCTCCCGTCGTCCGCCAGCCGCAGCGCCCGCGCCAGCCCGGCGTCGAGCTCCTTCATGTTCTTCTCGTAGTCCACGTCGTACTTGTCGGACTTCTTGTCCTCGGCGAGTACGGCACCCCGCGCGATCAGCGTCAGGTTCTCGTTCGCCCGCGCCTGGAGCGAGGCGATCCGCGCGTCGTTGAGCACCTTCAGCGACTCCTGCCCGTCCGCCCTGGCCTCACCCAGCCCGGCCCGGGCCACCGACTGCCCCACCGTCAGCCACAGCAGCACCACCGCCGCCGAGGCCGTCGCCGCCAGCAGGCCGTGGTTGAAGACACGGTTGGTGCGCCGGTAGTTGCGCCGCTGCGCCCACACCAGGGCCGCCAGCGCGAGCAGCCCCGCGCCCGTCGCCGCCACCGGCCAGGACCGGGCCTCGTCGTAGTCCGTGTACAGCCGGCCCGTCTCCGCCTCGTACAGCCGCTGCGCGGCCGGCAGCAGCACCGTGCTCATCTGCTCGTTGGCGTAGCGCAGGTACGCCCCGCCCAGCGGCAGGCCCTGCCGGTTCGTCGCCCGGGCCTGTTCGATCAGCCCGGTGTACCGGGGCAGCTGCTCGCCGAGCAGCGCTATCTCCTTGCGGGACTCGCCGCCCGCCCCGGTGTTGGCCGCGGCGCTCACCAGCAGCCGGGACGCGTTCGCGATGTCCTTCTCGTAGCGCTGGCGGACCTCCCGGGGCTCCTGGGCACCCGCGAGGAAACCGCTGGAGGAGGCCGTGTCGGCGTCGGCGAGGGAACGGTAGATGCTCGCCGCGTCCGCGCTCAGCGGCTGGCTGCGGCCCACCACGTCCTCCGCGGCGGCGACCCGCCCGGACACCTCCCACACCGCGACCGCGCCGAACAGCACGACCAGCGCGGCCAGCACCGCACCGATGATCCGCAGCCGGCCCGGCTCGGTCGTCGCCGCGGCACGCACCCGCTCGACGCCCTCGGCCCAGGCGGTACTGCGCCCGGGCGGCGCGGCGGGCGCCCCGGAGGTACCGCCCCCGGGCGCGGACGCGCGTGTCGTGATGGCCACCGTGACCTCCCCCTCGGTCCCTCTGCTCCGCAGCAGTATGGCCTTAGCGGCGCCCGGCCACAGCACCCGGTGCCCGATCTTGGACGATCCCCCTTCCCGCCCGGCCCGGCCGCCGCCCCCGCTCCTCCTGCCCCTGCGGATTCCCCCGTCACCCTTCACCGTCAATACGCCGCAGCAGCCCCGGCGGTTCCCTCCGCAAGACCTCCCCGCGCGGGTTCACCCGAAATGGGCACGCAGCCTCGCCATCGCCCCCCGCGGGGCGCCCAGGGCGTCCAGGCCCAGCAGGGCGGCGCCCAGGACCGGCGGGGCCGTGACGACCGAGACGCGGGCCAGGGGGGCGCGGGCGGCCAGCAGTTCCCCGATCCGGCCGTTCAGCCGGGGATGCCCTGCCGCGAGCACACCGCCGCCCAGCAGCACCGGCACCTCCGCCTCCAGCAGGCCGAGCCGTTCCAGCGCCACCGAGGCCAGCGCCACCACCTCCTCGGCCTGCCGCTCCACCAGCGCCGAGGCCACCGCGTCGCCCGCCGCCGCCACCGCGAACAGCACCGGCACCAGCTCGTGCAGCCGGCCCCGGTCCAACGGCCCCAGGTGCAGCGCCTCGATCAGCGCCGCCATCGAAGCCAGCCCGAAGTGCCCCGGCAGGGCGGCCGCCAGGGCCGTCGGGCCGCCCCGCCCGTCCTCGGCCCGCGCCGCCCACCACAGGGCCTCCCGCGCCAGGCCGCCCCCGCCGCCCCAGTCCCCGGAGATCTGCCCCAGTGCGGGGAACCGGGCGGTCCGCCCGTCGGGCAGCATGCCCACGCAGTTGATGCCGGCCCCGCACACCACCGCGACCCCGCGCGGGTCCTCCACGCCCGCCCGCAGGACCGCGAAGGTGTCGTTGCGGACCTCGGTGGCGGCGCCCCAGCCGCGCGCCGCGACCGCCCCGGCGAGCCGGTTCTCCTCCACCGGGAGGTCCGCGTTGGCCAGGCAGGCCGAGACCCGGGCCGCGCGCGGCACCCCGGACAGCCCGGCGGCCGCGGCCGCCGCGGCGACGGCCTCCGCGAGCACGTCCACGGCCGCCTCCACACCGGTGCGCGGCGGCTGGAAGCCCCCGGCGCGCCCCGTGCCGAGGACCGTGCCGTCGGCGGCGACCAGCGCCGCGTCCGTCTTGCTGTTGCCCGCGTCGATCGCGACGACGGCGCAGGCGGGCGGGACGGCTACGCCCACGGCAGGTGCTCCTTGTTGTGCGCGAGCAGCCGGTCGGTCAGTCCCTCGGCGAGGTCGTACTGGCCGACGAGCGGGTGCGCGAGCAGGGCCTTGAAGACCCGCTCGCGCCCGCCGCGCAGGGCCGCGTCCAGCGCGAGTTCCTCGTACGCGCCGACGTGCGCGACGAGCCCGGCGTACAGGGGGTCGAGCCGCGGCACGGGCAGCGGCACCGCACCGCCGCCGTCGACGCGCGCCTGGACCTCGATGACGGCGTCGTCCGCGAGGAAGGGCAGCGTCCCGTCGTTGCGGGCGTTGACCACCTGCACGGACGGACCGCGGCCGCCCAGCAGGGCCGCCGCGAGGTCCACGGCCGCCTCCGAGTAGAAGGCCCCGCCCCGCTTCGCCAGCAGGGCGGGCTTCTCGTCGAGCGCGGGATCCCCGTACAGGGCGAGGAGTTCCCGTTCCATCGCGGCGACCTCGGCGGCCCGCGAGGGCTTCCGGCCGAGCTCCCGCACCACCTGGTCGTGGGCGTAGAAGTAGCGCAGGTAGTACGAGGGCACCACGCCGAGCCGGTCGAGCAGCGCGCGCGGCAGGTGCAGGTCGGCGGCGACGGCCTCCCCGTGCTCGGCCAGCAGCCGCGGCAGCTGGTCGGCGCCGTCCGGACCGCCGAGCCGCACCCCCAGCTCCCAGGTCAGGTGGTTGAGGCCGACGTGGTCGAGGTGGACCTCGGAGGGGGCCACGTCCAGCAGCTTCGCGAACTTCCGCTGGAAGCCGATGGCGACGTTGCACAGCCCGACCGCCTTGTGCCCGGCCCGCAGCAGGGCCCGGGTGACGATCCCGACCGGGTTGGTGAAGTCGATGATCCAGGCGCCGGGGGCGGCGCGGCGTACCCGTTCGGCGATGTCGAGGACCACGGGGACGGTGCGCAGGGCCTTGGCCAGCCCGCCCGCGCCGGTGGTCTCCTGGCCGACGCAGCCGCACTCCAGCGGCCAGGTCTCGTCCTGGAGCCGGGCCGCCTGACCGCCGACGCGCAGCTGGAGGAGGACCGCGTCGGCGCCGGCCACCCCGGCGTCCAGTGCGGAGGTGGTGGTGACGCGCCCCGGGTGGCCCTGCCGGGCGAAGATCCGCCGGGCCAGGCCCCCGATCAGCTCCAGCCTGTCGGCGGCCGGGTCGATCAGGACGAGTTCGTCGACGCGCAGGGTGTCGCGCAGCCGTGCGAAGCCGTCGACGAGTTCGGGGGTGTAGGTGGAACCGCCGCCCACCACTGCGAGTTTCATCGGGATCAGCCTTTCACTCCGGTCGGGGTGACCATGACGAGCACCGTCGCCGCCATGGCCGGCTTCCAGTTGCCGTGGTGCGCCCTCGGAGGACTCCGGGCCGTGGCCGGGGGTCCGGGCGGCCGGGCTCCGGGCCCGGCCAGGGTCACGGGCGGCTGGTGTCGAAGACCTCCTCCCGGGTGGCGGCCAGGGCGCTCTCCAGGGCGCCGCGCAGCACGGGCCGCTCGCGCACCTCGCCGGTGACCAGCCGCGGCCGGGAGGGGGCCAGTTCGGCGAGTTCGTCCTCCAGCAGGGCGCGCAGCGGCTCGCCGCCCGCGGTGATCAGCTCGCCGGACAGGACCACGATCTCCGGGTCCAGTACGGCGACCAGCGAGGCCAGGCCGGTCGCGAGGGCGGTGGCGTACGACCGGAGGAAGCGCAGGCCCGCGCCCTCGGGCGCGGCGGCGGCCCGCCGCAGCAGCCCGGCCCCGGCGGCGACCTGCGCCCGCGGGGTGCCGGCGGCGTCCGGGACGCCCGGGGCGGTCCCGCCGGCGAGCCCGGCGCCGGCGGCGAGCGCGGGCAGCACCTGTACGCCGGCCAGCTCCTGGTAGCCGCCGGCGTTGGCCCGGCTGACCTCGCGGACCAGGGGGCGGCCGGGCACGGGCAGGAAGCCGACCTCGCCCGCGCCGCCGGTCCAGCCGCGGTGCAGGCGCCCGCCGAGGACGAGGGCGGCGCCCAGGCCCTCCTCGTTCCACAGCAGGACGAAGTCCTCGTGGCCGCGGGCCGCGCCGAGGCGCTGCTCGGCGACGGCGGCGAGGTTCACGTCGTTCTCGTACTCGACCGGCACGGGCAGGGCCGCGGCCAGTTCGTCGAGGAGGGTGGGGGAGTGCCAGCCGGGGAGGTGGCCGGCGTAGCGCAGCCGCCCGGTGCGGGGGTCGAAGGCGCCGGGGGTGGCGATGACCAGGCGGTGCAGATCGGAGCGGGTCATTCCGGCGTCTTCGAGGGCCCCGTCGAGGGCCCGGGTGACCTGACCGACGGCGTCGGCGCCCTGGGGGGAGGGCAGCTCGAAGCGGCCGGTCACGGTGCCGGTCAGGTCGGCGACGGCGGCGAGCACCCGCTCGGGTGTGACGTCGAGGCCGGCGACGTGGGCGGCGCGGGCGTTGAGGGCGTACAGCTGGGCGTTCGGGCCGGGGCGGCCGCCGTCGGTGCCGGTGGCGACGACGAGTCCGGCGGCCTCCAGCCGGGCCAGCAGCTGGGAGGCGGTGGGCTTCGAGAGCCCGGTGAGGTGGCCGATCCGGGTCCGGGAGAGGGGGCCGTGCGTCAGCAGCAGCTCCAGGGCGGCGCGGTCGTTCATGGCGCGCAGCACGCTGGGGGTTCCGGGAGTGGCGGCGGGCATGGCGGGTCCCTCCCTCCGAAGCGAACTGTCAGGTAAGTTTCCTATCGGTTTCGGAGCCCTGTCAACGCCGCTGCCCCGCCGGAACGGACCGGCGGGGCAGCGGAGGGCGGGAGGGGCGGTGGGGCGGGTGGGGCGGGGTGGCAGGCCCTACTTCGGCAGCCGGACCCCCGGAGCGGGCGCCTGCACCGGCGGGATCGGGGCGGTGGCCAGGGACTGCGGGGAGGCCGGGTTGGCCAGCGCCGACGGCGCGGCGACGGCGGCCGAGGGGTCGGCCGGGGCGCCCTCCTCCTCGCCGGGGGCCGGGGCGCCGCCGATGATCCGGATCCCGGCCGCGTCGAAGGCCTCCTTGATCCGCCAGCGCAGCTCGCGCTCCACCGCGAACTGCTGGCCCGGCATCGTCTTCGCCGACACCTTCACCGTCATGGAGGCCAGCAGCACCTCGTCCAGGCCCAGCACCTCCACCGGACCCCACAGGCGCTCGTCCCACGGGGTCTCCTTCGCCAGGGTGTCCGCGACCTCCTGGACCACCTCGCGGATGTGCGCGAGGTTCTCCGTCGGCTTGACCTGCACGTCCACGGTCGCGGTCGCCCAGCCCTGGCTGAGGTTGCCGATCCGCTTGATCTCGCCGTTGCGGACGTACCAGATCTCGCCGTTGTCGCCGCGCAGCTTGGTCACGCGCAGACCGACCTCGATCACCTCGCCGGAGGCCACCCCGGCGTCGATCTTGTCGCCGACGCCGTACTGGTCCTCCATGATCATGAACACGCCGGACAGGAAGTCCGTCACCAGGTTGCGCGCACCGAAACCGATCGCCACACCGGCCACACCGGCACTCGCCAGCAGCGGCCCCAGGTCGATCTTCAACGCGGCCAGCACCATCAGCGCGGCCGTACCGAGGATCAGGAACGAGGACACCGAACGCAGCACGGAGCCGATCGCCTCCGAGCGCTGGCGGCGCCGCTCGGCGTTGACCAGCAGCCCGCCGAGCGCCGTGCCCTCGACGGCCTCCGCGCTGGAGTTCATCCGGCTTATCAGCTTCGTCAGCGCCTTGCGGACCACCGTGCGGAGCGCCACCGCGATCACGATGATCAGCAGGATCCGCAGACCGATGCTCAGCCAGGTGGCCCAGTTCTCCTCGACGAAGCTCGCGGCGTTCGTCACGCTCTCGGCGGCGTCGTCGGTGGTGGACGCTGCCTGCGGTAGCAGGGTGGCGGGCGAGGGCACGGCGGGAACCTCCAGGGCATAGCGGTCCGCCCGCGGACGGTCGTACGGCTTGTGCGGGCAGGCCATCCACACTAACGGGGCACGGGACCGACCTCGTTGCGTTGTTCGAGGGAGAGACCGGACTCACCTGGGGATGAAAGGGAGTGTGGTTGAAAACACCCCGGGCCCGTTACCGGCGCGTGGTGGCGCTTCGACCAGCCGTAAGGGGAGACTGAGAGCAGATCGTCCCGGCGCGAGCCACGCGCCGCCGGCGTACAAGGAGGCAGTCCGTGCCGCACGTCCTGGTCCTCAACGCGTCGTACGAGCCCCTCGGCGTCGTACCGCTCCGCCGCGCGCTCGTCCTCGTCCTGGAGAACAAGGCAATCTCCCTGGAGGAATCGGGCGCCTTCCTGCACAGCGCGACACGAGCCGTCCCCGCGCCCAGCGTGGTCAGGCTCAAGCGCTTCGTGCGGGTCCCCTACCGGGGGCCCGTTCCACTCACCCGCCGCGCGCTGTTCGCCCGCGACGGCGGCCGCTGCATGTACTGCGGGGCCGTCGCGACGAGCGTGGACCACGTCATCCCGCGCAGCAGGGGAGGCCAGCACGTCTGGGACAACGTGGTCGCCGCGTGCCGGCGGTGCAACCACGTGAAGGCGGACCGGCACCTCCTGGAACTCGGCTGGCGGCTGCGCCACCAGCCGGCTCCGCCGTCGGGGCTGGCCTGGCGGATCATCGGTACGGGGCACCGGGACCCGCGCTGGATGCCCTACCTCCAGCCGTACGGGGCGCAGGACGCGCTGGAACGCATCGGAGCCACGGCCTGACCCTCGCTCGCTTCCGCGCCGCCCGCACGGCTCGGGCCCCGGCCACGGAGACCGAGCCGTGCGGCCCGTCAGGAAGGACCGGCCACCGCCTGGGCCGTCGCCGCCCAGAGGCTGCACCCGAAGCGGGTCGCGCGGCGGTCGCACGTGACCCGGACGTAGCGGGTGTCCGGCGCGTCCAGCCGGACCGCGTCCACCCCGCCCCGGGAGGACACCACGGCACCCGGGCGCCACGTCACGCCGTCGCGGGACGTCTCCACCCGGAACTGCGAGGGGTACGCCTCCTGCCAGTGCAGGGTCAGCAGGCCCAGCCTGGCCGGGGAGGCCAGTTCGGCCTGCCACCAGGCCCCGTCCACCGCCGGGGACGACCACCGGGTCGCGGCGGAGCCGTCCAGCGCCGCCGCCGCCGGGAACTGCGGGGCCTCGTCCCCCGAGGAGGTGGCCCGGGCCGTGCGCAGCAGGTCCGGGCCGGCGATGCGCGGGACCGCCCGGACGGTGAGCACCCGTACCTCCCCGTCGAAGGTCAGCGGCACCGCGTACTCCCCGGCCGGGGTGCCCGCCGCGACGGTGACCTCCACCGGGACGGCGACCGTCGCACCCCGCGGCACCACGACCTCCTGAGGGAGCCGCACCTGGACCCCGGCCGGCGCGGCCGCCGCCAGCGGGCCCCGGAACTCGCCGGGCCGCAGCCCGGACAGCTGCGCCGACACCGTGCGCGGCGCGCCGCCGATCTCCGCGTCGGCCCGGCCCCCGTCGGCCAGTTCGAAGCGGGCCCGCGGGCCGTCCGCGAACCACGGCACCACCTGGTGCACCACGGGGCCGGGGCCCGCCCACGACAACCGCACCGCGTCCGCCCGTACGCCCGCCCCGTCGGCCTGCGTCCAGCCGGACACCGCCGCGTCACCCAGCCGCCGCCAGCCCTCGCCCGGCACGTGCGCCTCCACCACCGCGCCCCGCGTGCCCGGCGCCAGCGGGTCCGTCATGACCGTGACCGCGGCGAGCGGCCGCGCCGAGTCCAGCCGGACGGTGTGGGAGCCGGGTTCGTGCCGTACGGTGCCGTCCTTGCGGGCCGCGCCCGTCCAGGCGTCCGACTCCGCCGCCGCCTTCGCGAGGAAGGGGTCGAGCACGGAGGTGTCCACCCGCACCCCGCCCGGTTCCGCCAGCTCGCCCCGCGCCGCCGAGAGTTCCCGCGACAGCCGCCAGGCGGCCGCCCCGTCGCCCCGGGCCTCGGCCCGCATCAGGTCGACCGCCAGCTCGCCCGCGGCCCCGTACCGGGAGAGCCGCTCCAGCCAGGGCCCGGCCTCCGCCGCCACCGGCGCGTCGAGGCGCTCCGGAGCCTCCCGCAGCACGGTGAAGGCCGCGCGGAGCCGCTCCCCGGCGGCCTTGTCCCCGGCGGCCCGGGCCCGCCAGAACTCCTCCACCAGCGGCTTCAGGTACGCCGACTCCTCCACCTTCAGGCCCGAGGAGGCGGTGTTCCCGGCCAGCGCCGCCAGCGCCGCCCGCGTCTTCGGGTCGGGGCCGGACAGTTCGCGGACCGCCGCCGCCCAGGACTCCCCGGCCCGGTAGCCGCGCGGGTTCCAGGCGTAGTCCGCCGCCGTGAACAGCGGGATCCGCGACAGCGTGCCCTGCGCCATCGCGTTGGCCAGCACCCCGGCCGAACCGCTCGCCACCGCCGGATCGCGGCCGGCGTACGGGCCGAGGAAGATGCGGTCCGGGTCCCAGTCGTTGACCGGGTAGTTGTCCATGGTGACCAGCGGATGCGCGAGCGCCGCCCGCGCCCCGGCCAGCTCCTTGCCGGTGATGGTGCGCGGCACCACCCCCACGCCCGTCCAGGCCACTTCGACGCGCGGGTCCAGCGCCCCCGCCAGGGCGGTGCGGTAGGCGGTCGCGCCGTTCTGGAAGTACTCCGTCGGCAGCAGCGACAGCGGGGCCGCCCCCGGATGCCGGGCCGCCAGGTGCGCCGCCAGCTCGCCCGCGACCTCCGCGTGCGCCTTCGCCGCGGCGGCGGGGCCCGTCCCGTACCGCACCCGGTCGGCCCGGCAGCCCCACTCGGTGTAGCTGACGTCCTGGAACTGCACCTGGAACGCCCGGAAGCCCAGCTCCCACATGGCGTCCACCTTGCGCAGCAGGGCCGCCCGGTCGTCCGCCGACGCCAGGCACATCGACTGCCCCGGGGACACCGCCCAGCCGAGCACCACCCGGTTGGCCAGCGCCCGTTCGGCCAGCGCCCGGAACTCCTCCTGCCGCTCGCGCGGGTACTCCTCGCGCCACGCCGTGGTGCGGTACTGGTCGTCGCCGGGCGCCAGCAGCATGCGGTTCTGCTTGGTGCGGCCCAGGAAGTCGATCTGTTCGAGGCGCTGTTCCCGCGTCCAGGGCTGCCCGTAGAAGCCCTCGGTGATCCCGCGCACCGGGGCGATCGGCCAGTCCCGGACCAG
Organism: Streptomyces sp. NPDC043896; assembly: GCF_056435605.1. Taxonomy (NCBI): domain Bacteria; kingdom Bacillati; phylum Actinomycetota; class Actinomycetes; order Kitasatosporales; family Streptomycetaceae; genus Streptomyces; species Streptomyces sp. NPDC043896. Next base: position 8,559 of record NZ_JBWKEE010000011.1, on the reverse strand, counting down.
CATCCCGGGCACCTTCCCGTGCCCGGCCGCCAGCAGCTGGCGCAGCGTCTGCGCCGCGTGGAACAGCCCGTCCTCGCCCACCCCGGCCAGCGCCACCGTGTCCCGCCCGGCCGTGCGGCCCACGGCCAGCCGGTACCCGCCGCCCGGCAGGTCCCCGGCCGGGGCCGCGCCCAGCGCCAGCAGGGCCTCCTCGGCGTCCGGGCCCTGGAGCCGTACGACGAGGGCCCGTTCGGGCAGCGCCGCCCCCGGGGGCCGCGCGTGCAGGGTCCGCACGCCGGCCGTGCGCAGGGCGGTGCGGACGACCTCGACGGCGTACGGGTCGACGCCCGGAGGGGTCACCAGTACGGCCTCCGCGGGCACCGGCAGCTCCCGTCCCGGATCGGCGGTCGCCGACTGCGGCCGCGGCCACACGGCCGGACCCTCGGAAACCGCTCTGGGAACGTCGGAACCCGGGTCGATGACCGGCCCCAGTCCCGCCGCGTACGTGGCGGCCGAGCCGCTGTCGGGGCGCGCGGAGCCGGAGTTCCCCGGAGCGCCGCCGATGCCCGGCGGAGCGGACGCGACGGCCCCGCCGAGGAGCGTCCCGATGACGGCGACGGCCGCGGCCGTGGTCCGCTTCCTGCCCCTGAGCTGCACGGAGCCTCCCCCGTCCCGAGTCGTCCCCCGACCGTGTGAACGAGCCCGAGCCCACCACCCGCGCGGCCGGGGTGTCAATGCGCGTGGGGTGATCTGACCTGGATCCGCCAGGAATGCGGTGCCCCTGACTGGGTATGGCTGCGGTGTTCGCCACGGGTGTTGCATGGGCGGTCCGACGAACCGCACAAGGGAGGCCTCATGAACGCCCGTACCGCGTCCGGCACCGCGTCCGGCGCCCGCAGGAAACCCGCGCAGCTCGCCCACCTGCCCGCCCCGTCCGGCGCCGAGGACGTGCCGGCCGTCGACGCCGCCTGCCCCCCGCTGACCAGTGAACCGCCGCTGGCCGGCTCCGGGTACGCACCCCTGACCAGCGAACCCCCGCTCGTGGCCGAGGTCCACCTCACCAGCGAGCCGCTCACCTAGCCCCTGCTTCGCGGCCCTTCCCCCAAGGATGACGATGGACGACCTCGCCCGGCTCGCGGCCCTCTACGGCGTCGCCACCTCCTACCAGCCCGCCGAGGACGTCACCGTCCGGGTGCCCGAGGCGACGGTCCGGGCGGTGCTCGCCCTGAACGGGGTCACCGTCGACAGCCCCGAGGAGGTACGGGAGAGGGCCGACCGCGCCGGGCGGGAGCGGGCCGGACGGCTGCTCCCCCCGACGCTGGTGCAGTGGCGGGGGGAACCCGCCCCCGCCGCCCTGGCCGCGCTGCCGGCCGGGACGCGGGTGCGGGTGACCCTGGAGGACGGCGCCGGGGAGGCCGACTGGCACCCCGGCCTGCCCCTGGGGGTGCACCGGCTCACCGCCGGGACGCCCGACGGCCGCACCGCCGCCGCCACCCTGATCGTCGCCCCGGACCGGGCCCCGGAGGCACCCGACCGCGCCCACGGCCTGCTCGTCCAGCTGTACTCCCTGCTCTCGGAGCGCTCCTGGGGCATGGGCGACCTCGGCGACCTCGCGGAGCTCGCCCGCTGGGCGGCCCGCACCCACGGCGCCGGCTTCGTCCAGGTCAACCCGCTGCACGCGGCGCTCCCCGGCACCCCGACCGACCCCTCGCCCTACCGGCCGGCCTCGCGCCGCTTCCCCGACCCGGTGTACCTGCGCGTCGAGGACCTGCCCGAGTGGACCGCCTGCCCCGACCGGGACGCCCTCGCCGAACTGGCAGCCCGGGGCGGGGAGCTGCGCCGGGAGGTGCTGGAGAAGGGGGCGCTGATCGACCGGGACGCCGTGTGGGCCCTCAAGCGCGCCGCCCTGGAACTGCTGTACGCCGTCCCGCGCGAGCCGGCCCGGGAGGCCGCCTACCGGGCGTTCCGGGCCGCCCAGGGTGAGGGGCTCGCCGCGCACGCCGCCTGGTGCGCGGCCGCCGCCGGGGAGGACCCCGGGGAGCGGGCCGACTTCCACTGCTGGCTCGTCTGGCTGACGGACACCCAGCTGACCGCCGCCCAGCGGGCCGCGCGGGAGGCCGGGATGGCGGTCGGCATCGTGCACGACCTGGCCGTCGGGGTGCACCCGGACGGCTCGGACGCCCGTACGGGCCCCTTCCACGCCCGGGGCGCCTCCGTCGGCGCCCCGCCGGACGCCTTCAACGCGCGCGGCCAGGACTGGGGCCTGCCGCCCTGGCGGCCCGACGCCCTGGAGGAGTCCGCGTACGCCCCCTTCCGGGCCCTGCTGCGCGGGGTGTTCCGCTACGCGGGGGCGGTGCGCGTGGACCACGTCATGGGCCTCTTCCGGCTCTGGTGGATCCCGGTCGGCACCCCGGCCGCGCAGGGCACGTACGTCTCGTACGACGGCGAGGCGATGCTGGCCGTACTGGTCCTGGAGGCGCACCGGGCCGGTGCCCTGGTGGTCGGCGAGGACCTCGGGACGGTGGAGCCGCGGGTACGGCGGGCGCTGGCCCGGCGCGGGATCCTCGGCACCTCCGTGCTGTGGTTCGAGCGGGACTGGTCGGGCGGCGGGGAGCCGCTGCCGGCACGGGCCTGGCGGTCGGAGTGCCTGGCCACCGCCACCACGCACGACCTGCCCCCCTCCGCCGCCAAGCTGGCCGGCTCCCACGTGGAACTGCGCGACCGGCTCGGCCTGCTGACCCGCCCTCTGGAGCTGGAGCGGGCCGAGGACGCCGCCGACACCGCCGAGTGGCTGCGGGTGCTGGACTCGCTGGGGCTGGAGACCAAGGGCGAGGAGGCCGCCGTACGGGCCCTGTACGCCTTCCTGCTGCGCACGCCCGCCCGGCTGGTCGGCGTGTGGCTGCCCGACGCGGTGGGGGACCGGCGGCCGCAGAACCTGCCCGGCACCTGGGACCAGTACCCCAACTGGCGGCTCCCGGTCGCCGACGCGGACGGCCGCCCGCTGACCCTGGAGGCGCTGACCGCCTCGGCCCGGGCGAACGCCCTGCTCGGCGCGGTGCGGGAGGGCGCGCAGACCCGTACGGCACCCCCGGGCGCGCGCCCCGTTTAGGTGTTCGCTACTTTTGCACCGTGGACAAGAAGAACGCTCTGCGCGCCGGCGCCGTCACGGCCGGAACGACGCTGATGATGCTGCTGATGACGTCTCCCGCCCTCGCGCTGACCCGCGACGACGGCGACGACCCGGGCCCGGGCCTGAGCATTGGCGAGACGCTCGGCCTGTTCGTGGCCGCGCCGATCGTGCTGTTCCTGGTCATCACGGGCCTCGTGATGGTCGGCGACAAGTCGCGCAAGAACCAGGCCTGACCCGACCGGGCAGGTCCACAGCTCAGACTTCCGGGCGCCGGAGGTCCGCGGAACCGGTGTGAACCGGTCCCGTCGCGACCTCCGGCGCCTCGGCGTACCCGGAGCCGCTCACCGCTCACCGCCCGCCGCCCGTCGGCCGTCGGCTAGGGCATCTCGGCGAGGAGCTTGCGCAGCAGGCCGGTGAGCTGCTCCACCTCTTCGTCCGCGAACCCCTTCAGGGCGGCGCGGTGGACCTCCAGCCCGGCGGAGACGGCCTCGTCGGCGAGGGCGACGCCGCGGTCGGTCAGCGTCACCTGGATCCCGCGCCGGTCGTGCGGGTCGGGGCTGCGGGTGAGCAGTCCGGCCTTCTCCAGCTTGTCCAGGCGCCCGGTCATCCCGCCCGTGGTGAGCATCAGCGTGGCCGACAGCTCGCGCGGCGAGAGCGTGTACGGGGCCCCGGAGCGGCGCAGCGTCGCGACGACGTCGAACTCCCCGCGGGTGATCCCGTGGCGGTTGTACGCCCGCTCGACGGCGTCGCCGATGGCCTTGGAGATGCGGTAGATCCGCCCGAAGACGGCCATGGGGGCGGTGTCCAGGTCCGGTCGTACGACGCCCCACTGGGTGGTGATCGCGTCGACGGCGTCCTTCTCGGCGTCCTTCTTCACCTCGGTCATGACCGAAGTATCCGGCTTCCGCTCAGTCGTTCGCAAGAAAGTAGCTTGCCAAAAAGTAGCTTAGTAGTAAGCTACTTACGAGCGACCTACTCGGGGAGGCCGGGACGGGCCCCCGGGCAGGTCGCCTCCCAACCGCAGCCGCTTCACCATCTGCCCGAGGAGTGACCGTGAACCGTGTCACCACCACCATCCTGACCGCGCTCGCCCCCATCTCCTGGGGCTCGACGTACTTCGTCGCCAGCGAGCTGCTGCCGCCCGACCGGCCCCTCTTCACCGGGGCCATGCGCGCCCTGCCCGCCGGCCTGCTGCTGGTCGCCCTCTCCCGCGTCCTGCCCAAGGGCGCCTGGTGGTGGAAGTCCGCGGTCCTCGGCACCCTCAACATCGGCGCCTTCTTCCCGCTCCTCTTCCTCGCCGCCTACCGCCTCCCCGGCGGTGTCGCCGCCGTACTGGGCTCCGCCGGACCGCTGTTCGTCGTGGGGCTCGCGGCCGTGCTGCTGGGCGAGCGGGCCAGGCTGCGGACCGTACTCGCCGCGATCGTCGCCGCCTTAGGCGTGAGCATGGTGGTCCTGACCGCCGACGCGAAGCTCGACCTCGTCGGCGTCATCGCCGGCCTTGTCTCCTCCGCCGCCATGGGGGCCGGCACCGTGATGACCAAGCGCTGGGGCCGCCCCGAGGGCGTCGGCCCGCTGGCCGTGACCGGCTGGCAGCTCACCGCGGGCGGCCTGGTCATCATCCCGATCGCCGCGCTGGTCGAGGGGGCGCCGCCCGCGCTCGACGGCAAGGCCTTCCTCGGGTACGGCTACATGATGCTGATCAACACCGGTGCCGCCTACTTCCTCTGGTTCCGCGGCATCGGCCAGCTCACCGCCACCTCCGTCACCCTGCTCGGCCCGCTCTCCCCGCTCACCGCCGCCGTCATCGGCTGGGCCGCGCTCGGCCAGGCCCTGTCGCCCGTCCAGCTGGTGGGCATGGCCCTCGCCTTCGGCGCCACGGTGTTCGGGCAGCTCCCGGGGCGGGCGGCGAAGCGGGAGCAGGCGGTGGAGCCGGAGCAGGCACCGGCGCAGGTGGGACCGTTCAGTTCTCCTGAAGGAACCGATCGAAATGTTTCGATGGACCTGACCAAAGTGAGGGTGTGAGAGTAGGTCCAGACCCACCCGGACCACTCCCGAGGAGGAGAACCACCAGTGACCGTCAAGGACCGGATCCGCACCGCACCCACCGCCGCCGGCGTCATCGCCGGCGGCGGCGCCGCTGCCAGGAAGGGGACCGCCGGGCTCGGCGTGCTCCTCGCCCTGGTGGCGACGGTCGTCTGGTCCGGCAGCTTCGTCGCCACCCGCGGCATGGCGGACACGGTCCCTCCCGTCCAGGCCGTCTTCTGGCGCTGGATCATCGCCGCCGTCGCGGTCGCCCCCTTCGCCGCCCACCAGGCCTGGCAGCAGCGGACACTGCTCCGCGAGCACCTCGGCTACATCAGCCTCGCCACCCTCTTCGGCGTCACCCTCTACAACACCCTCGTCCACCAGGCCGGACTGACCACATCCGCCTCCAACATGGGCATGATCATGGCGGCGTCCCCCGTCATCATGGCCCTCTACGCCCGCCTCGGCGGTGAACGGCTCGGCGCCCGGCGCTCCTTCGGCATGCTGCTCGCGGCCCTCGGGGTGCTGCTCCTGGTCGGCGACGGCTCCCTCGGCCTCGACTTCGGCGCCGGCGACCTGTGGATGTTCGGGGCCGCCCTCTCCTTCGCCACCTACAGCGCCCTCCTGAAGCGCAAGCCCGCCGAGATCGGCGGCCTGGCCTTCCTCCTCACCACCTTCGTCCTCGGCGCCCTGATGCTGGCCCCCGCGTACGCCGTCTCCCTCACCGTCCAGGGCGGCTTCGCCCCCACCCCCCACACCATCGGCCCGCTCCTGTACGTCGGCGTCTTCTCCTCCGCCGTCGCCTTCTTCGCCTGGAACAAGGCGATCTCCCTCATCGGGGCGGCCCGCGCGGGAGTCGTCTACTACCTCCAGCCGGTGTGCGTCGCGGTGCTCGGCCTGCTCCTCCTGGGCGAGCGCACCGGTCCGGCACAGCTCCTGTGCATGGCCCTGATCCTGGGCGGAGTCGCCCTGAGCAGCACGGCCCGCCGGTAGCTTCTCGTCCCGTGACCGACTGGGACATCAAGAAGCTCCGCATCCTGCGGACCCTGGCCGACCAGGGCACCGTGACCGCGACGGCCGAGGCGCTGCACATGACGCCCTCGGCCGTTTCGCAGCAGCTGACCAACCTCGCCCGGCAGCTGGGGGTGCCGATCCTGGAGGCCCAGGGCCGGGGGGTCCGGCTGACCGGCGCGGCCCACCTGGTCCTGCGCCACACCGAAGCCGTCTTCGCCCAGCTGGAACGGGCCGACGCCGAACTCACCGGCTACCTGGCGGGCGAGTCGGGCGAGGTCCGCGTCGGCGCCTTCTCCACGGCGGTCCCGGTCCTGATCGTCCCGGCGGCCGCCGCCCTCAAGCGCACGCACCCGGGCATCGAGATCCGCGTCCGGGAGACCGAGGCGGCCGAGTCGTACGAGCTCCTGTCCGGCGGCGTCGTGGACCTGGCCCTCTCCCTGGCCGCCCACGCCCCGGGCGCCCACGACGCCCGCTACACCCGGGTCACCCTCCTGGAGGACCCCCTGGACGTGGCCCTGCCCCCGGCCCACCCCCTGGCGGGTGCACCGGAGGTGAGGCTGGCGGACCTCTCGGCGGACCGGTGGATCTACGGCGGGAGCGGGCCCTGGTCGGAGATCACCCGCTCGGCGTGCGAAACGGCGGGCTTCGTCCCGGAGCAGGCCCACTCGGCATCCGGCTGGACCGCGATCCTGGCCATGGTGGAGGCGGGCATGGGCGTCGCCCTGGTCCCCCGCATGGTCTCGGCCCGCGCCTCCGGGGTCACCGTCCGCACCCTGTCCCACGACCGCCCGACCCGCCACGTCATCGCCGCCCTCCGCCGCGGCACGGAAGCCACCCCGGCCACGTCGCAGGTCCTGAAGGCCCTCGAAACGGCGGCCACGGCCCTTGCCTGAGGGGGCCGGGGGCGGCATCCCCTGGGCGGGGTGGGCGGTAGCCACTGGGGCGGGGTCGGGGAGGTGCTGGGGGTTTCCCGTCAGTCCCATCGTCGTTCCGTGTCGTGCCGGCCTGTAAAGGGCGCTCCCTTCGGTCGCGTCACTTCGTGATCGCCTTCGGCGACCCTTGACAGCCCGTCCCGCCCCGGAAAGCCGAAAGACTGCCGGGAAACCCCCAAAAGAACGGTCACGGGGCAGAAGAGGGAGGGACGGGTCTCTCAGAGACCAGGCGAGGGGCCGGGGGCCGGCCCACCGGGCATCCGGGCCCCCAGGAGCCGAGATCCGGGACCACAGGGCCTCTACCTGCACGGAAGGACGACAGGATCACCCTGCGGACCACCCAGACGCGAAAGATCGCTACGCGCTCCTCTCGCTTGGCGTCCGACGACCGTCCAGGGCTGGTGCCCGCAGCGAAGGTCGATCAGGGCGGCGTCATCGGACTACTGGGCCGTTACCGGCTCGCCAGTCGGCGAGCCGGTTGCGGATGCTGGGGACCATGGGGAGTTCGTCGGTCTCCTCGGGGGTGAACCAGGCGACTTCGAAGGACTCGTCGGACGTGCGGAGGGTGCCGCCCGTGGGGCGGGCGAGGAGGCAGATCGAGAACTCCTGGCGGACTTCCCCGTCGTCGTAGGCGAAGACGTGGCCGGGATTGGTGTAGGTGCCGACGATGCCGGTGATCTCGACGCTGATGCCTGTTTCCTCGTGGGTTTCCCGGACCGCGCAGTCGCCGATGGACTCGCCGAGATCCATTCGGCCGCCGGGAAGGGCCCACATGCCGTTGTCGGTGCGGCGCTGGAGCAGCACCCGGCCGTCGTCGTCCACCACGACGGCGGATGCGGCGGGCACGAGGCTGTTCGCCGACGGGGCGCCGGGGTCGTTTTCATAGTCGATTCTGGGCATCGCTCTCCCTGATGTGGTGCCTGGTCAGCCCTTGAGGGCGCCGACGAGCCGGGCGCGCTCGCGGAGGTCTCGTACCGCCCGGACATTGCCGTGCGGGCGGAGCCTGCGGTTCATCACCTCGAAGTGCTCGTCGCCCCGGGCCGAGGACAGGGCCTCGTACTCGTCCAGGAAGCGCCCCGGACCAGCCCCAGACGGCCGTCAGCCGCCGAGACCGGCGAAGCGCGTAGCGATCTCACGCGCCTGACCGCTCTCCAGGCTGCTCTGATCGTCCTCCACTGCAGGTATCAGCCCCGGACGGCCGCTGGACGCCAATCGATGAGGAGCGCGTAGCGATCTGTCGCGTCTGGGTGGTCCGCCGGTCGCTCTGCTCGACCTTTCCTGCAGGTAGCCGGGCCCCCGGCCCTGGCGGCAGGGATCAAGGGGCCCGGATGCCCGGCCGGCCATGGCCCGGTCCCTCGTCTCGTCCATGACAGGCCCGTCCCTTCCTCTTCTGCCCCGTGACCGTTCTTTTGGGGGTTTCCCGGCAGTCTTTCGGCTTTCCGGGGCGGGACGGGCTGTCAAGGGTCGCCGAAGGCGATC
>NZ_JBWKEE010000010.1:241400-243721 GCF_056435605.1 Streptomyces sp. NPDC043896 | reverse complement strand
TCCGTGCGGTGAGTTCCTAGACAGCTCCCACCACACCGGAGGTCTTCGTCATGTTCAAGACCTGCCGAGTGTCAACAACGCTCGTGATCAATACACCTAGGGGGTGCCGGCGGGTGGCCGGTCCTCGCGTTGCGGGGGCGGGCCCGGGCGGGCAGGGTCGGTGGGGCGGTTCCCACGCAGGAAGGCCGGACCATGCCGATCGCCACCGTCAACCCCACGACAGGCCACACGCTGCTCTCCTTCGACGCCCTCGACGCCGCCGGCATCGAGCGCTGCCTGGACCTGGCCGCGCGCACGGCCTCGTCGTACCGGCACACCTCCTTCGCCGAGCGCTCGGCGCTGCTGGACCGGGCGGCGGAGCTGCTGGAGGCGGAGGCGGAGGACGTCGCCCGCACCATGACCGTCGAGATGGGCAAACCGCTCGTGGCGGCCCGCGCGGAAGCCGCCAAGTGCGTCAAGGCGATGCGCTGGTACGCGGCACACGCCGAGTCCCTCCTCGCCGACGAGCAGCCCGCCGACGCCGACGTGCGCGACGCGGGCGCCTCGGCCGTACGGGTCCGCTACCGGCCCCTGGGCGTGGTGCTCGCCGTCATGCCGTGGAACTTCCCCCTCTGGCAGGTCGTGCGCTTCGCCGCGCCCGCGCTCATGGCCGGCAACGTGGGCCTGCTCAAGCACTCGTCGAACGTCCCCCAGACGGCCCTGTACCTCGGCGACCTCTTCCAGCGGGCGGGCTTCCCGCAGGGCTGCTTCCAGACCCTGCTGATCGGCTCGGGCCCCGTCGAGGGCATCCTGCGCGACCCGAGGGTGGCGGCGGCCACCCTGACGGGCAGCGAGCCGGCCGGGCGCGCGGTGGCCTCCGTCGCGGGGGACGAGGTCAAGAAGACCGTCCTGGAGCTCGGCGGCAGCGACCCGTACATCGTCATGCCCTCGGCGGACGTCGCGCGGGCCGCGAAGACCGCGGTGACCGCCCGGGTCCAGAACAACGGCCAGTCCTGCATCGCCGCCAAGCGGTTCATCGTCCACACCGACGTCTACGACGAGTTCGCCCGGCTCTTCACGGAGGGCATGCGGGCGCTGACCGTCGGAGACCCGATGGAGGAGTCCACCGACGTCGGCCCGCTGGCCACCGAGAGCGGCCGCGCCGACGTGGAGGAACTCGTCGACGACGCCGTACGGCAGGGGGCCACGGTGCTGTGCGGCGGCCGCCGCCCGCCCGGCCGCCCGGACGGCTGGTTCTACGAGCCGACGGTCCTGGCCGACGTCACCCCGGACATGCGCGTCGACCTGGAGGAGACCTTCGGGCCCGTCGCCACCCTGTACCGGGTGGACAGCCTGGACGAGGCCGTGGAGCGCGCCAACCACACGCCGTTCGGACTCAGCTCGAACGTCTGGACCCGGGACGACGGTGACCTGGAGCGCTTCGTCCGCGACCTCGACGCCGGCGGCATCTTCGTCAACGGCATGACCGCCTCCCACCCGGCCCTGCCCTTCGGCGGGGTCAAGCGGTCCGGGTACGGGCGGGAGCTGTCCGGCCACGGCATCCGCGAGTTCTGCAACATCACCACCGTGTGGCAGGCGGCGGAGCAGGGCTGACCGGCCGGCCGTCGCCCTCCATCAGCCCCAGGACGTGCTCGGTGACCAGGTCCAGGATCTCGGCGCCGGCCTTCTCGTCGCCGAGGACCAGCACGCTCAGCGTCAGCCCGTCGGTCATCGCCGCCAGGTACCGGGCCAGGACGGGCGCCGGGACCTTCGGGACGAGCCCCATGTCCCGGCACAGCTGCCCGATCAGCTCCTCGTACGTGTGGCAGTACAGCTCGTACTGGCGGCGGGCCAGGTGCTCGAACCCGGGACGGCGCAGGGCGTACTGGGTGAGCTCGTAGGTCAGCATGTGCTCGCCGGGCTGGGCGCCGACGTGGTCCCAGTACGCCTGGAAGCCGGCCCGGACGGTCTCGCGAAGGGTGGGTTTCGGCCGGATCGCCTCCTTCACCACCGCGATGTAGTGGGCGGTGATCGCCTCCAGGACGGATTCCAGCAGCTGCTGCTTGGAGTCGAAGCAGTAGTGGAAGACGCTCAGGGACACGCCGGCCTCGGCGGCGATCGAGCGGGTGGTCGTCCGGGCGACGCCGTCGCGGGTCATCGCGCGGATCGCCGCCTCGGTCAGCTGGGCGCGCCGCTCGGCCGACGGCATCCGGGGCATGGAACTCCTCTGGGTGGACGTGCCTGGTGCGGCGGGGGGGGGGGGGGGGGGGGGGGGGGGGGGGGGGGGGGGGGGGGGGGGGGGGGGGGGGGGGGGGGGGGGGGGGGGGGGGGGGGGGGGGCGT